>JBCBSK010000008.1:0-37480 GCA_039819185.1 Pseudomonadota bacterium
ATCTAGAGAATCCGAGCCACATCATTCCGGTGATGGTCGGTGATCCGAAGAAGTGCAAATGGATCTCGGACGTGCTGCTCGACAGCTATGGGATCTACATCCAGCCGATCAATTATCCGACAGTTCCAAAGGGCACCGAACGGCTCCGGATTACGCCGTCACCGCTGCATTCCGATTCTGACATCGAACATCTGGTCGCGTCCTTGAACGACCTCTGGTCGCAATGCGCGCTGAGCCGCGCGGTCGCCTGAACAAGTCTAAACAACAACCAACGTTGTGCAGCGCGGATCGCCGCGGCCCGTTAGACCGGTTCAGGAACCTGTTTGAGGCGCGGCTCGGCAAGCCGGCGCTTTGAGACATGCGGGCCGGTGACCGGCGTTCCGTCAAGCATGTGCCCGCGCATATAGTTTCGCTGCCAGCCCTGCTTGACCGCATCCTGCTCGCCCCGCGCCAGCGCTTCGTTGAACGCATCGCGCGATTGTGCCCAAGCGTGGTAATCCGCTTCGAGCCCCGGCTCGTCGGCAAGCTCGAGGATTTCCGGTTGCACCTCGTCGAGCAGCTGGTGCTGAACCGGCGTGATGAAGCAGAACGGCTCGCCCGGCTCAAACCGCACCTTGCCCGGCGCCGTCATCTGCCAGTTCATCGTGAAGGGAAAGGGCAACCAGTCGGTCTCGATCAGCCCGTCGAGCGCCTGGATGCCATTCTTGACATGGTTTGGCGCCCCCCGCGCCCACACAGCCCAGCCGGGATCGGTGCGAAACAGATAGCCGGTGTGGAAGGTGACGATGCCGGAGCCGAAATGGGCGTCCGCCATGCGGTGTGCGGGGTCTGAGTCCTCGTCCCAGACAAAACGGATGTCCTCGTTCAACTCACCGCCATTCCAGAAGATCGTCACGCCGGCACGCATGCGGATCTCCCAACCCGATGAATTGGCGATCGACAGCGGCAGGCAGCGATAGGCGAAGCGCTGCGGCGTTGCGTCCATCCAGTCGCGTTGCGGTCGGCCCGACACAATCGGCGCCGGATCAGCGACCGTCTTGAAGCATTTCAATCCCGGCATGGCATGGCTCCATGTCTGTGTTTGGGCCATGATGCCGAACGGCACGCAACAGACCGTTAATCATGAGCGACAGCGCTTTCAGCGGAAATGGGCACCGGTTGCGCGTTCGAAAGCGCGATATCACAAAGACATGGAGCCAATCGAACGATAGAGTGATCAGCCAATTTGCCTCTAGGTGAGGGCGCGCAATGCCGGTTCATGTCCTGATCAACCTGACCGCGGAGGATCGCCCGGGCCTCGTCGAAACCCTCTCCGACCGGGTCACGCATCATGGCGGCAACTGGATCGACAGTTCGATGGCACGCCTTGGCGGCGAGTTCGCGGGGATCGTTCGGGTGTCTCTTCCCGACGCCGCGATATCCGCCTTCGAACAGGATCTCAAGAACCTTGTGGCGGAGGGTATCACGGCCCTTGTTCGCCGCACGGACACAAGTGCCGCTCCAAAAGGCCGCAGCGCACGCCTTGACCTTACGGGCGCCGATCACCCCGGCATCGTTCATCAGATCTCATCGGCGCTCGCCGAACAGGGCGTGTCCTTCGACGAACTTCATACCCAGGTCGTGCCTGGCAGCATGTCGGGCGCGCCGGTGTTTGTCGCCAAGGGCCGCCTCGTCCTGCCAGATGATGTATCGATCGATCAGATTCGCGACCGGCTCGAAGCCATCGCCCAGGACATCATGGTCGATGTGTCCTTGAACCCCGTTGGCTAGCCTACCGAGCAAACAAAAAGCGCCGGCCTCACGGCCAGCGCTTTCTCAATCATTCGTATCGCTGTAACGCCGGGTCAGATCCGGGTCATGCGCTGGGCGTCGGCTGCCGAGAGGCCTGCGATCATCACATCGCGCAGATCGGCGGCCGGGCCGCGCTCAAGCGCCGAGGAAAACCGGTAGCCGGCCTTCGGGCCGAACAGGCGGGTAAACAAGCCACGGCCGGCAGTGCGGGTGGCGGATGAAACGGTGGTCTGATGCACAGTCGCCATGGCGTCCTCCATTGGATCGAAAACCAGTCTTGCGATCATTTCGCGGTGGGGCATCTGGCAATGTTCGCGCCGACAAACAAGCGCACATTTTGCACAAGTGATACGCGATTTTTGCATAGCGATCGGCGACTATTCCAAACCCGTCAAACGCCGTCTCAGAGGCGACGTTTCGTCACGATTTCGCCTTATGTTTCAAACCGTAAGCGGAAGATGTGATGGTGACTATGCTTAACGATCCGTTACCCGGAAACGGCCCGTAGCGCAGCGAGGATCACCGCCAACGCCAAACCCGCCAGAAGACTGATCGACAGCACATCCGTCGCCGTCCGACAGAGGTGAAGCGCGCGCCGGATATCGCCCGCTCCGGCGGGCGGCGGGCCCTCGCCCATGGTCGCGAGATCAACCTTGCGATCGCCATAAGAGCGTGTTCCGCCGAGTGTCATGCGGAGCGCTCCGGCAAGGGCCGCCTCGGGCCAGCCCGCGTTGGGGGAGACATGGTTTGCCGCATCGCGCTGCACCGCCCGACGGGCGCGTGCCGGGCTGGTATCGGGTCGGAACGTCGCAGCCGCGATGAACAGCCAGGCGCTGAGCCGCGAGCCCGGCAGGTTCACCAGATCGTCGAGCTGGGCTGACGCCCAACCAAAAGCGAGATGGCGCTCCGACCTGTAGCCGATCATCGAGTCCGCCGTATTGATCGCCTTATAGAGCGCGATGCCCGGCAGGCCACCTATCACGAGCCAGATCAGTGGCGCCACCACACCATCGGAGTAGTTCTCCGCCAGGCTTTCGACCGCCGCGACCGCAACGCCCTGCTCATCGAGAGCTTCCGGATTGCGGCCGACAATGTGGCGCACCGCGTCGCGGCCCTCGGTCAGACTTAGGTCGAGCGCATCGGCGACGCTGGCGACATGCTGGCTGAGCGAGCGCCAGGCGATGAGCGAGGCTGCCAGCACCCCTTCGACGATCAATCCGCCGGGCAGACCGCGCAGGACAAGCGTCAGCGGCACGGTCGCCAGAAGCGCGACAGCGAGAACGGTGCAAAGCGCGACGACCCCAGCCCGCTTGCGGCTGACGAACGAGTCCTCGTTGTGATTCAACCGCGCATCCAGCACCGCGATCAGCTTGCCGATCCAGACGACGGGATGGCGGATAAGCCCGTAGAGCCAATCCGGGTAGCCCACCAGACGGTCGACGATCAACGCCAGAGCGGCCACGATCAGGCAACCAATCAGCCAGGACGTCACGCGCGCCGGCCCCTGAACACTTGGCCATCGCCACCATGCGCGATCGCCAGCAGACCATCGATGTCGAGATGCGCTTCAAGATGCGCGGCCAGCGCGTCAAGCGTCTCCTCGACCACAACGTCATGGCGCAACAGAGGATCGGGTCGAGCGCCAAGCGCGGACAGAAACGCTCGCCGGAAATCGTCCGCCGCGAACATGCCATGCAGATAGGTTCCCATGATCTGGCCCGAGGCCGACACCGCCCCATCCAGATGCTGCGGGCCCGCAGCGCCGAGTTCGGCGAAGGGACGCGCCCGATCTGGGCCGTCCGTTCGGCCGATATGCATCTCATAGCCAGTGAGGTCAGACCCCGTCGCCACATGCCGGCCAGAGACCTCCTGCAGCGCTTTCTCCGGCGTCATGACCGTCTTGACGTCAAGCAGGCCAAGACCCGCCACCGAGCCCGTGATCCCTTCGATTCCATCCGGATCATGGAGTGCCGTACCGAGCATCTGATAGCCACCGCAAACACCCAGGACATGTCCGCCGCGGCGGACATGGGCTGAGATGTCCACATCCCAGCCCTGATCCCGCAGAAAGGCGAGATCAGCGACCGTCGCCTTCGAGCCCGGCAGCAGCACAAGATCGGCATCCCCTGGTAGCGCCTCGCCTGGCTGCAACAACGTCAGACGTACATTCGGCTCGTTCCTCAGTGGATCGAGATCGTCGAAATTGGCGATGCGGGCAAGCCGCGGCACGACGACATGATAGCCTTTCCCACCGCCTAGCCCTGCCTCTAAGCCAAGCACATCTTCCTGCGGCAGCTTCCGCGCATCCGGAAAGTGCGGCACGACGCCCGCGATCCGGCGACCCGTCCTGTCTTCGAGATAGCGCACGCCCGCGTCGAACAGCGTCGGATCGCCGTGAAACTTGTTGATGATAAAGCTTTGAATGCGCGCTGCATCCTCTGGAGAGATGACCTCCAGCGTGCCGACAAGGGCGGCGATCACGCCGCCGCGATGGATGTCGGCCACCAGCACCACCGGCAGATCGACCGCCTCTGCAAAGCCCATATTGGCGAGGTCGCCGTCTCGGAGATTGATCTCGGCCGGGCTGCCCGCGCCTTCGACCAAGACGATGTCCGCATCGCGCTCAAGCCGGCGATAGCTCTCGATCGCAGCCTCAAGGAACCGGCCGCGTTCGCGCATGTAGCCCCTTGCGCTCATCCGCGCGACACGCCGGCCACGTACCACGACCTGGGCGCCGGAGCCTGACTCGGGCTTCAACAGGATCGGATTCATATCAACGGTTGGCGCAACACGACACGCACGTGATTGCAGTGCTTGCGCCCGCCCAATCTCGCCACCATCGACGGTCACGGCGGCATTGTTCGACATATTCTGCGGCTTGAACGGACGAACGGTGAACCCGCGCCGCGCAAGCGCCCGACAGAGACCTGCGACAATCAGGCTCTTGCCGACATCGGAGCCCGTGCCCTGGATCATCAGGCCGGTCATACAGGGTCCCGTGCATCTATGACATGGAGGAAGGAGCCGACGACACGTCCAGAGACGGCTCCTACCGAGCCAAGATCGCTGCCGGCGCTATCACGTGCCGAAAACGCAGTGTCAGAGGCGGACACCGTTTCCGTTGCATAGTGGAACTCGTGTCCAGCAAGCCGGTGCGGCCAGGGCAGCGGAGTTTGCCCGGGCAACTCAATCTCACGATAGCCGAGATGGCGCTTACGGTCGGCGAAGCTCGTTGCGATTGGTAGCAGGCCAAGCATGGGATGTGTGACGCTTTCGGCATCCGTCAGCGCCTCGCCAAGCACCATATAGCCGCCGCACTCGCCATAGATCAGCGCTTCCCTTTGGTATGCCACCAGCATACCGGCGCGAAACCGGTCATTCGCCGCAAGCCGTCCGGCATGAAGCTCAGGGTAGCCACCGGGCAGGAAGACCGCGTCGGCCGTGTCGTCGGGACCTTCATCTGCGAGCGGCGAGAACGACATGATCTCCGCGCCTTGCGCCTGCCAGCCGCGCAGCAGATGCGCATAGGCAAAGGCGAAGGCTTCGTCCCGCGCCATCGCGATCCGCTGGCCGAGGGGCACCAGGACACGAGCATCCTGATCGGTCGGGAGCGTGGGAGGCGCCGCGATCGTCCGAAGTGCTGTGATGTCGATCTGACGTGTGACCGCTTCGGAAGCTACGGCCAAAAAGCGTGTCAGGTCAGCATGTTCGGATGCCTGCACAAGTCCGAGATGCCGGCTTGGCAAGGTCAGCTGCGCATCGGTTCTGAGCGCGCCGAAACAGGCGATCCCCGCTGAGGCAAGCGCATCACGTAACAGACGCTCATGGCGCTCGCTCGCAACCCGCGTCAGGATCGCGCCTGCGACCGTGATCCGGTGGTCAAAGCGCGCAAACCCCTGAACGAGCGCTGCCACCGACCGGCTCTGGCGCGCGCTATCAACGACGAGAACGACCGGCAGGCCAAGCCGGGCGGCAACATCTGCGGTCGACCCTTCGCCTGTTTCGGGCCCATCGAACAAGCCCATAACACCTTCGACAATGGTCAGCTCTGCCGCGCCCGCAGCGTGTCGCATCAGGCCGTGCAGCGTCGCGTCACGCATCGCCCAGAGATCAAGCGTGAGACACGGCCGGCCCGAGGCCGCCGCGTGAAAGGCAGGGTCGATGTAGTCCGGCCCGATCTTGTAACTTTGAACGGTCACGCCACGTGCCCGCATTGCCGCCAGAAGGCCGAGCGTGACAAGCGTCTTGCCCGAGCCAGACTGGGGCGCGGCGATGACGAAGCCTGGCGGCGCGGTAGCGATTGAGACGTCCGCCATGGCCACGGTCAGCCGAACTCGTTGAGACGCAACGCCTCGGAATACCAGTCGAGATCGCGGCGCAGATCCACCACGCCCCCGACGACGACGATCGCTGGCGTGTCGAGTTTGCCGGCATCCGCGAGCGCGCCCACGTCGCCCAGTGTCGTCTCGACGATCGTCTGATCCGGCAGGCTTGCGCGGGCGACCACAGCCACGAGGTCGGTGGACGCGCGACCGCCCGCGATCAGTTTGTCAGCGATCTCTGAGAGATTCTTCACCGCCATATACATGACAATGACCGGGCTTGCGGTCGCCACTGCCGCCCAGTCCACACCCTGCGGCACCGTGCCAGACGAATCGTGACCGGTCAGGAATGTGACGGAATGATTGGTGTCGCGATGAGTCGCCGGCAGCCCGGCATAGGCCAATCCGCCAACACCTGCCGAAATGCCCGGCACGATGCGGAACGGCACGCTGTGCCGGCTCAAGGTCTGGCACTCTTCACCGCCACGTCCGAACATGAACGGATCGCCACCCTTGAGCCTCAGCACGCGTTTTCCGGCCTCGGCATAGCGGACGAGAGTCACAGAGATATCACCCTGCTTGGCAGACGGCTTGCCGCCACGTTTTCCGGCATAGACGAGTTCCGCGCCTGGCCGCGCCCAAGCGAGGATCGCACCGCTGACGAGCGCGTCATAGACCACGACATCGGCCTGGCATAGCGCGTGATACCCCATCAGCGACATGAGCGCCGGTGCGCCGGGGCCAGCGCCCACCAGCCAGACATGACCCGGCTCGAAGGCTGGAAAGTCCAGCCCGTCGAGATCTGAAAACCTGCGGCCTTCGCCCAGCGCGGGGCCAACGCGCATTGGCGGATCAATCGGCTTGGTGATCTTGCCCGTCGTCACGCGTCGTGATCCTTGTGCTTCGGGCCGCTGTCGATAATTTGGCCTGCATGGCGCGCAAACCCTCCGAGACCGAAACAGACGGACAACCGCTCAGGCGCGGCTGGACCACCGGCGCCTGCGCGACGGCCGCGACCAAGGCAGCCTTGATCGCACTGTTTGACGGAAGCTTCCCGGATCCAGTTCAGATCACCCTGCCGAAGGGAGAGGCGCCGGCCTTTCCGCTGGCGCTTGAAGACATCGGCGACGGATTCGCCCGCGCCGGCATCGTCAAGGACGCCGGCGACGACCCCGACGTGACCCATGGCGCGACGGTCATCTCGACCGTGCGTCCCGGACCACTGGGCCAAGGCGTACGGTTTCTCGCAGGCCCCGGCGTCGGCACCGTCACGCGTGAGGGTTTGCCGATCCTGCCGGGGGAGCCGGCGATCAATCCAGTGCCGCGGCGGATGATTGGCGACGTTGTCGAGGCCGTTTGTGCAGAACACGGGCGGACGCCCGATATCAACGTTGAAATCTCGATCCCCGGCGGCGAGCAACTTGCCGAAAAGACCTGGAACCCGCGCCTCGGCATTGTCGGTGGATTGTCGATCCTCGGCACGACCGGCATCGTGCATCCGTTCTCCTGCGCGGCCTGGATCCACTCGATCCATCGCGGCATCGACGTCGCCCGCGCCGACGGCCTCGAACGGATTGCCGGATCGACCGGATCGACCAGCGAAAACACCGTCCAAGCCCTGTACGACTTGCCAGACTATGCCATGATCGACATGGGCGACTTCGCCGGTGGAATGCTGAAATATCTGCGCAAACATCCCGTTCCAAATGTCACGATCGGCGGCGGCTTCGGCAAGCTGACCAAACTCGCCCAGGGCGCCCTCGACCTGCATTCGGGCCGCAGCCAGGTCGATCATGACTGGCTGGCTGAGCGGATGGCGGAAATCGGCGCGAGCCCTGACCTGGCTGAACGGACGCGGACCGCCAACACCGCAGCTGAAGTCCTGTTGCTCGCGCACACCGCTGGCCTGCCATTGGCGGACACGATCGCCAGATTGGCGCGAGACACGGCGCAGGCGGCATTGCGTGGTGCACCGGTTGCGGTCGACATCGTCGTCGTAGCCCGAGACGGCGCGATCCTGGCGCGCTGGCCCGATGCCTGAGCCGACACGCCTGCTTGTCCTCGGCGGCACAGCCGAGGCGCGAGCGCTCTGCAACGCGCTTGCAGGCGATCCCTGGCTTAACATCACGATGTCGCTGGCCGGCGTCACGTCAGCGCCCTCCCTGCCGGAGGGTGTTAGCGCGCGTACAGGCGGTTTCGGCGGCGCAGGCGGACTCTCGTCCTATTTGCGCAATGCGCAAACAGACCTCGTGATCGACGCCACCCACCCCTATGCGGCGATCATGAGCAAAACGGCGGGTGCGGTTTGTGCCAAAGCCGGCATCCCCCTCCTGCGGCTTGAACGGCCGGCCTGGTCGTCCGAAGACGGTGATGTCTGGCACCATGTCGGCTCGATCATGGAAGCCGCGTCCGTTCTTGCTCCAAGCGCCAATGTCCTGCTGACCACGGGCCGCAAGGAACTTGCGCCTTTTCTCGCGCGAACCGACTGCCGGTTCGTGATCCGTACGATCGAACCGGTGGATGTCAACGACTTCGCTTATGTCACCACGATCGAAGCGCGCCCACCCTTCTCGCTTGAAGACGAAATCGCACTCATGAGCGCCCATGAGATCGACACGCTGGTGACCAAGAATGCCGGCGGCGCGGGCCGCGCCAAGCTTGATGCCGCGCGGCAAAGCCGCGTTCGCGTCATCATGATTGATCGTCCCCCAGAACTCGCGGCGGACGCTGAAACCGTCGACGAGATGCTGCACCTGATCGCGCGTCATCTCGGCTGACCTCCAGAGGCTGTCTTGCGGTTGCGCAGAATGTGCTCGTGAGCGGCGTCATAAAGCGCCGAGTCTCGGAACCCGGTTTCGGCGAACACTCGGCCGACCAGGATCAGCGCCGTGCGGGTGAGCTTCGCCGCGCGGACCTTGCTGGCGATATCGGACAGCGTACCGCGCAGGATCTGCTGGTCGGGCCAGGTCGCGCGATAGACGACGATCACCGGGCAATCAGCACCATAGTGGGGCGTCAAGCTGCGCTCAATCAGCGCCAGATTGCGGATCGACAGATGGATCGCCAGCGTGGCGCCTGTCTTCGCCAAAGTATCGAGATCCTCGCCCGGCGGCATGGCAGATGACTGCATCGCCGTGCGGGTCAGGATCACCGTCTGGGCGATCTCGGGAAGGGTCAATTCGGACTTGAGTTCGGCCGCGGCCGCCGCATAGGCCGGGACCCCCGGCGTCACGTCATAGGCGATGCCCAGCGCATCGAGCCGGCGCATCTGCTCGGCCGTGGCGCCGTAAAGCGAGGGGTCACCGGAATGGACCCGCGCGACCGAGTGGCCCGCCGTGATCGCTGTTTCGATTTCTGCAATGATCTGGTCGAGATGCAGCGGCGCCGTGTCGAGCACAAGCGCGCCGTCGGGTGCTGCGGCCACCACCTCTTCCGGAACCAGCGAGCCGGCATAGAGGCAGACCGGGCAGCGCTCGATCAGCCTTAGCCCGCGCAGGGTGATCAGGTCCGGCGCGCCGGGGCCAGCGCCGATGAAATGAACCATTGCGCTGTATTGCTGGTCCGTCATTCTGCCGCCTCGCGTTTGGTTTGATAGCCACGCGGTGTGTAGACGCGCGCGCGCCCCGCCCCATCGCGAAAGCTCTTCGTCGATGACGCGCCGACGATGACCAGCGACAGCATGTCGACCTGAGCTGGATCGACTTCACGTAGCGGCACGACCGTCAGCGCTTCTTCGGGGCGGCCAAGCTGCGCTGCGATAATCACCGGCGTGTCGGGCGGACGCTCGGCGGACAATATCTCCAAGGCACGGACGATTTGAGCCGTCCGCCGCATCGAGCGCGGATTGTAGAACGCGGTGACGAAATCGCCTTGCGCCGCGGCCTCAACCCGCCGCTCGATCGCGGGCCACGGCGTCATCAGGTCTGACAGAGAGATCAGGCAGACATCATGGCCGATCGGCGCGCCGGCGCGGGCGGCTGCCGCCTGCACCGCCGAGATACCGGGCACAATGTGGATGTCGGCGCGCCGGGCGCCGTCACCAACATCCTCGCCCTGATCCAGCACCTCATAAACAAGCGTGGCCATGGCGTAGATGCCGGGATCACCGGAACAGATCAGCGCAACCGTCTTGCCCTCACCGGCAAGCTTGAGGGCATGGCGCACACGCAACTCCTCCTCACCGAGCGCGAAGCGATGCTCAGTCTTGCCAGCACCGAGATCAGCGGCGAGATCGAGATAGAGGCCATAGCCGACCCAGTCGGTAGCCTCCCGGAGAGCCTCCGTCGCCTCGGGCGTCCGCCAGGGCAAACTCCCTGGGCCAAGTCCGACGACGAAAAGCCGGCCTCGCGGACGGCCGATTGTCGCCGGGTCGACAGGCGACGGGGCCAGCCCGATGGCGCAGGTAGCACGGGGGGACTTCCGCTTGTCGACGATCAGCCGGCCGCCCTCACCCGCAGCCACGATCGCCGCGCCCTCGGCGACGCCGGCGACGCCCACTTCAGCGCGGACAATCTCGGAGGGATTGGGAAGTCTGTCCTCAACTGCCTTGATCTCATCGGCTGCAACGAAGCGCGCTGGAACACCAAGACGCTCCGCCAGAGCATGAACCGCTGGCTCGTCCGCCTTGCGGTCGATCGAAACGACACAGGCGATCGCGGCGCGCGCGAGAGCTGCTTCGTCGAGCGTGGCCTCAACGAGACGATCGAGATCCTCCGGCGGGCACCCCCGATCGCTGCCAACGCCGACAATCAGCGTCTTCGGGTGATAGACCAGGGCTCCAGGTGAAGCCTCTGCAATGTTTACAGAAATCGAAACATCGGGCACTGCTCCAGGCACCGCTACCGGCAATGCGTCGAGCCAATCGAGCGCTGTATCGCGGGTCAGGGTCTCGCCGGCCAGCATCCGGGCCGTGGCCTGTTTCACACCATCTGGATTGGCCAGACCCCAGCCCGCTGGCGGCTCGTCCAGAGCGATGCCGAGCCTGACATCACTTGCGGTGGTAATGGCGGGTTGCACGGAGACCATCTCGGCAATCCGGCGGGCGAGCGCATTCGCGCCTCTGTGCCCGCCGAGCAGCGGCACGACCGCCGAGCCATCCTCGGCGATGGCGATGACCGGCGGTTCGGTGCGCTTGTCGCCTAAGGCCGGTGCGAGCGCACGGATCAGAATGCCGGCAGCACAGACCCCGATGATCGGCCTACCATCTGCAAACAGTTTCCGGAGATGGTCCATCGTATCGGAGAACGGCACATCCGGATCAGTGACCCGGCCCGCCAGCCCATGAACCTCACCATCGACCAGTGCTGCGATGCGCCGTCCGGTTGCCTCGGCCGAGGTGCTGAGCAAAATGACTGCGGGACGGAGGCCGGCATCACGCATCATGCATCCTCCCGCTCGGATTTACGGGTCAGAACCAGCGAAAAATAGCCGGGCTCTTGGTCAGCCTGCCCCAGGGGAGCAATGCGCTGTTCTGGCCAACCAACTTTCTCGGCCAGGACGGCATTGCCATTGAGGCCACCCGCCGCAAGCGTGTCGCGAACCGTCGCCATATGCCGGCCGACCTTCATGACGGCCACACTGTCCGCGACAGCAAACGCCGCATCGAGCCGCTCGGCGCCAGCCGTTGCCGGCGCGACCACGAACACCTCGTCACGCCGAGCGAGCGGCCGGCCCGCGGCGGCACTTGCTGCGGACAGTGACGTGACCCCGGGAACCACCGTGATCGGAAACCGACCGACCAGACGGTCATGGAGATACATCGCCGAGCCATAGAAGAAGGGATCGCCCTCGCACAGAACGACGACCGACTGCCCTGCGCCGAGATGCGTTGCAAGCGCCCCCGCTGCCGCATCGTAGGCCGCTTGCGCCGGCGCGGGATCGACCGACATCGGCACTTCGAATGCCCATTCGACGCAGCTTTCCGGCAGATGCGGGCGAGCAATGTCGCGGGCGAGCGCTCGCCCAGACGGTGTCACCGGATAGGCAATCAGACCGGCTGTCTGGATTGCCGCAACCGCCTTTAACGTGATCAGATCGGGATCCCCCGGCCCAACACCGACAAGGGTAAGATGGCCGGTCATACTTTGGCCTCATCGGATTTGCGCGCACGCCATTGCAGCACGGCCATGCGGGGCCTGAGCGCGCGATAGGGGCCGACCTCGGTCAGATGCGAGATGTCCATCCGCACCAGATCACCGCCATGACCTGACTGGCGGGCAATCAAGGCCGCCTCGCCTTCCAGCGTCACCGCATTGGCGACGAACGTCCCGCCAGGCGTCAGCGCCGACCACGATGCCTGAAAGACGGTCTCATCGGCCACGGCACCGCCGAGGAACACCGCATCGGGACGCGGCTGACCTGACAAGGTCTCGGGCACGCTGCCTGCGACGATCTCAAGCTCCGGCACGCCAAGCGCCTTCCGATTCCGCGCGATCATCGCGAGACGCTCAGCATCTCGCTCGAAACATATTGCTGAAAGGTCTGGATGGCAGCGCATCCATTCGATCGCGACGGACCCCGAGCCGGCTCCGACATCCCACAACACGCCACGCCGTAGCGGAGACAGCGCAGCCACTGTCGCAGCCCGCACCTCGCGCTTGGTCAGTTGTCCGTCATGCAGGAACGCATCATCAGGCAGGCCCGGAACGACGGGCAGATGGACGTAGTCCGGACCGGCAACGCAGGCGATCGCCAACGTGACCAGATCCGCATTTGTGGCCGTCAGATCGCGCGCCGGCACGTTATGCCGCTGTTCGTCCGCATCACCCATATCAGCCAGAACGGTGACGGAAGACGCGCCGAAGCCGTGCTTCGTCATAAGTTCACCGATCTCGGGGAGTTGCGCTCCTGAGCCGGTCAATACCAGAAGCCGTGCACCCGGCACGAGATGCCTTACAAGCCGCTCGACTGGCCGGCCGTGCAGCGAGATGAGCCCGGCATCCTGCAACGGCCAGCCGAGCCTGGCGGCAGCCAGAGAGAAAGCGGATACGGAGGGTAGAACCCGCAGCTCATCTGCCCTGAGATGACGTGCCAGCGTCGCACCGATGCCGAAATGCATCGGATCGCCGGTCGCCAGCACCGCTGTCGGCGTGCCGCGCCGGGCCAAGACCTCGCTGAGCCCTTGCGAAAACGGCTGAGGCCAGGGCCTGCCACGCGTGCCGTTCACACCCGCAAGCGTAAGATGCCGCGTGCCGCCATAGACTGTCTCTGCCATGTCGAGCGCTTCTCGCGCGGCCTCGCCGAGGCCGGCACGACCGTCCGAACCGATGCCGATGATGGTCAGCCAAGCGCGGTCCTGCATCATGCTGCGCCCTCATCGGCGAAGACCGCATTGAACGCAGCCGCCGCGATGGCGCTGCCGCCGCGCCGGCCAAGCAGCGTCACGCCATCAAGACCGCGTGGATCGGTCGCGAAGGCAAGCTTCGATTCCTGCGCGCCGACGAACCCCACGGGAAAGGCAAACAGGGCCGCAGGCCGTGGCGCGCCCTCATCGAGGCGTTCGAGCAGCCGGAACAGCGCGGTCGGCGCATTGCCGATGACGACGACCGCGCCCTCGAGCCGGTCGCCCCAGACATCGACCGCCGCTGCCGAGCGCGTCGTCGCCCGCTCCTTGGCGAGACACAGCGTGTTCGGATCGCTGATCAGGCAGACAACCGGATGGTCCTTGGGCAGATTGCGGCGGATAAGCCCGTGCGCGACCATGCTCGTATCGACGAGAACCGGTGCCCCAGATGCAACGGCGCGGCGGGCGGCGCTTGCCGGATCACCCACGAAGCGCAGGACACGCGCAATATCCGGCATGCCGCAGGCATGGATCGCGCGCACTGCCACCCGCGCCTCATCCTCGCTCAGGCCCGACAGATCCGCTTCGCGGCGAATCGCGGCGAAGGAGGCACGATAGATCGCCTGTGGATCACGTTCGTAACGCAAGGAGGGCGGTGTATCGGTTGCTGTGCTCACGTCGTTTCCGTCTTAGGCAGGGATGGCTTTGGCGCCAGTGGTGATCTCAAGACGCTCTTCGGCCCCAGCGGGTGCTCCGCATGGGGATAGGGATGGTGATCATGCCCATGGTGATGATGATCGTGGCTGTGATCATGTCCATGATCGTGGTGGTGATGGGCGTCCGTGCCGCCTGCTTCCGGCAACCGGCAGGCACCGGTACAGAAAGTGTCACACAGCGGACAGTTGGCCACGTTTGAGCCCGGCGCCGAGGCCCCCATGCCCTCGACATGGTGGTGGTGACTTTCCTGGGCGAGACCGACTTCCGCCTCGAACCCAAGCACTTGCGCCCGATACTTGCACATCGAGCAGTTCATGTTGGCCGCCCCTTCGAGGATTTCGAGCACGCGATCCGCAAAGGTTTCGACCACCAGAGGATGGGCGTTGAGATAGCCCGCCTTGACGAACTGGATATCCGGATTGCGGTTTGCCACCGCATCTGCAAAGCCATAGATGCGGTCGATTAAGATACCGGTGAACAGGAAGTACGGAAAGACGATCACGCGCTTGTAGCCAAGCCGCGCGACATGTTCGAGGCACGGCTCGACGAGGGGGAATGTCACGCCGGAAAAGCCCGTTTCGCACCAGCCGAAGCCCATGCCTTCCCACAGCATGCGGGCGATCTTGGCAACGTTGGAGTTGGCATCTGGGTCGGACGCACCGCGACCGATGACGACAAGGCAAACCTCATGATTGGGCAACGCGCCATGGTTCTGATTGGCCTTGTCGACCGCTTCCTGGACGCGCTCGCCTGCCGCCTTGAGCATCTTAAGATCGACCGCCAGTTCCCGTCCGTAGTGGATCGGGATGCCATGGGTCGCCTGATAGGTGTTGAGGACCGACGGTATGTCGTTCTTGGCGTGGCCGGCAGCGAACAGCATGCCGGGAACCGCGAGAATGCGGCTGACCCCCTGGTCGCGAAGCCGATCGAGCCCGTCGCGGATCACCGGATTGGCGAATTCGAGATAACCGTATTCGACAGGCCACTGGGGAAAGCGTTCCCTCAAACGATCCGCAACGACGGCGAATTCGGCGACGGCGGCCTCGGACCGCGAGCCATGGCCGCAGACCATGACGCCGAGGCGGTCTTCGGGGGTAAGATCAAGCTTGGTCGTCATATCGGCTCTCCTTGGCGCACGAGGTAACGTTATCCAAGGAGGCCGCGCCTATCGGGTTGGCCGGGCAGCCACGGAGTTGGTCCCCTGTTTGGGTCGACCGCACCGCGATCTGTTTCAGTTCCTTGGCGGAACGCTGCTGAAACATTGGGTTAGACGGAGTTCGGCGTCCTCACAAGATCAGGAACGACATGGGTTTGCTGCAGGACGGCATGGCGCTAGTCATCACCACCAAGCCGGCTGATGACTTCGGGCGCGATGAACGCGTTGATCAGGCGAACCGGTAGCCGCCAGTGCTCCGGCGCATTGTAGTTGCCGGCCAGCACAACAACGACGAGGTCGTCACGCGTGCTTACGGTCAACCGCTGCCCGCCATTGCCGAAGCCTGCGACCCAGTGCGGGCCATCGGCCGGTGACAGCCACCAGAAATACCCGTATCGCAGTCCGATGCCGGTCTGGGCATGCGCTGTGAATGCCTCATCCAACCACGCCGATGGCACGATCTGCTGGCCGTCGTGCATACCGCCGTTTGCGATCATCAGGCCGATCTTGGTCAGGTCCGGGACCGTCAGGCGCAAACCAGACGCGGCCGACGGAACACCATCGGCGCCCGTGATCCAGTCAAACTGCTCAATGCCGAGAGGCGCGAACAACCGCGATCGCGCGAAGTCCTGCAACGACATCCCGGAGCCATCGGCAATCAGCTTGCCGATCACCGCCGTCGCCCCGCCATTGTAGACCCACTGCGTGCCGGGGTCCGTGACCATCGGCCGGTCGAGCACGAACCGGTAGCGGTCATCGGCCTGTTCCATGGCGACCTCGCTGTTGGCCGCGCTCGTATAGGGCACCGATTCATCCCATTCAGTGCCCATGGTCATCGTCAACGCATGGCGGACGAGTATTGCCGCGCGCTCGGGATCTGTGGCGAGATCGGCATAGCTCGGAAACTGCGCGATCAGCGGCGCGTCGAGACCGGGCACAAGCCCCTCCTCCAGCGCGATGCCGTATAGCAGACCGACAATGCTCTTGGTCACCGAACGGATGTCGTGCAGCGTTTCGGGGCCATGATCGCGAACCCCGAGGTCCTCACCCCAGCGCCAGTCGCGGCCGGGGAAATAGGCTTCCACCAGCGTATCGCCTTGATGGATCGCAATCACGGCATGCAGACCTTCAAGGGCTCCCGCCTCAACCGCCGCAACGATCCGGTCATCCAGTGTCTCGGCCTTGGCCATCATCGACGCGAGCGGCAGGGCAAATGCCGCCACCGCCACAGCAAGCCCAACTCGTCCAAGTGTGCTCATCGTCATCATCGGTGCTCCTCGCCAGAGACGTTCCGCGTGGTCAGAACTCGATCCCTTCCTGCGCCTTCACGCCCGAGCGGAACGGATGCTTGACCATCGTCATGTCGGTGACGAGATCGGCAATCTCGATCAGCTCGTCCTTGGCGTTGCGGCCGGTGACGATGACATGAGTCATCTCGGGCTTTTCGTCGCGCAGGAACGCGACCACCTCGTCGATCGGCAGGTAATCGTAGCGCAGCACGATGTTGAGTTCGTCCAGAAGAACCAGATCGTGCTCGCCGTCGAGGATGTAGCCTTTGGCGGTCTCCCAGGCCTGGCGTGCGGCAGCGATGTCGCGCTGGCGGTCCTGGGTCTCCCAGGTGAACCCTTCGCCCATGGTCGACATCGACACCTGGTCGCCGAAGCGTTCAAGGGCCGTCCGCTCGCCGGTCTGCCATTTGCCTTTGACGAACTGAACAACGGCGACGGTCTTGCCGTGACCAAGCGCGCGGAACACAACACCGAACGCGGCCGTCGACTTACCCTTGCCCTTGCCGGTATGGACCATGATCAGGCCCTTCTCGATCGTCTTGGTGGCAACGATCTTGTCGCGGGCGGCCTTCTTCTTGGCCATCTTCTCGGCGTGGCGGGCGTCGAGATCGGCTTCAGACATCGGTTCTGTGGCCATCAGGCGGTCTCCCTTTCGTGTGTGTCGGTCTGGTTCAGCGCTACACCGTCAGTCAGCCGATTTTGTAGCCTGTGTTGCAGAGTCTCACGGGCGCTGTTGAGCCGGGGCGTCCACAATCCGCGTTCGATCGCTTCGAGAAAGCGCTCGGCGATCTCGATGCGGGCTGGTGGATTGGCGTCTGCGATGAAGCTGTCAACGACCTCATCCTGGACATAGGCTTCAAACAGCTGATCGAACTGATGATCACGTACCGCATGGGTCGTTGCGGCGAAGGCAAAGAGGTAATCGACCGTCGCTGCGATCTCGAAAGCCCCCTTATAGCCGTGACGCATGACGCCTTGGATCCATTTCGGGTTCGCCGCCCGTCCGCGCACCACCCGTGCGATTTCTTCTTCAAGCGAACGGATCACCGGGCGTTCAGGCCGTGAATGATCGTTGTGGAAGATGCGTGGCGCGGCGCCTTTTAGCGCCTCGACGGTCGCCGCGAGCCCGCCCTCGAACTGATAGTAATCATCCGAATCCAGAAGATCATGCTCGCGGTTGTCCTGGTTCTGGACCACCGCGTCGACCTTGGCCAATCGCGCTTCAAGCTCAGATCGTGCGGCAGAGCCTTGCGCCCCGCCGCCATAAGCAAAGCCGCCCCAGGCGAGGAAAGCGTCTGCGAAGTCCGACCGCTCGGACCAAATGTGCTCATCGATCAACGCCTGCAAGCCCGCCCCATAAGCCCCCGGCATCGAGCCGAACACGCGATAGCCCGCGCGGCGGCGGGCCACCTCTCCGTTCATGCCGCCCAGCCGCAGTGTCTCCGCCTCACGCCTGACCCTGGCTGCGATCGGGTTTGCGTCATCGGGTTCATCAAGGTCGGCGATCGCTTGGACGGCGGAATCGAACAGGTCGATCTGGTGGGGAAACGCATCGCGGAAGAAGCCTGAAATGCGCAGCGTCACATCGACCCGCGGCCGGCCAAGCTCGGACAGCTTGACGATCTCAAACCCCGTGACCCGGCCCGAGCCCGGCTCCCAGACAGGCTTTGCGCCGATCAGTGCCAGGGCTTGGGCAATGTCGTCCCCGCCGGTGCGCATATTCGCCGTGCCCCAGCAGGTCAGAACGAATGCCTCAGGCCAGTCGCCCTCATCCTGAACGTACCGCTCGACCAGGCGCTTGGCGGATTTGGCACCGATCCGCCAGGCGGTTTCGGTCGGCACCGCGCGCACATCGACCGCATAGAAATTCCGCCCCGTCGGCAGAACGTCGGGCCGTCCACGCGTCGGCGCGCCCGACGGTCCCGGTTCCACGAACCGTGCATCTAGCCCGGCCAGAACAGCGGCCAGTTCAGCCTCGCCGCTGTCCAGGACTGCCGGCCGAAGCGTGTCGTTTATCCAGTCGAGCACCGCCCGCGTCGCGGTCCAGTCGGTGTTCGGGGGTACGTCACCCGACACCAGACGCGCAGCCAGAAGCTCGATCCGCTCCACGGTGTCGCCAGCAGAGCGCCACAGTGCGTCGGACTGAGCGCTCAAGACGTCCGGCTTCGGCCCATCCCAAGCCTCGGCCATGGCGCAGTCAAGCGGATCGAACGTGCCAAGGCCAAGGTCAGCTGCAACGGCACGATGCAGCGAGGCATGCTCTATGCCCTCGCCCCTCGGAACACGGGCGATCGCAACAAGAAGATCGGTCAGTTGATCACCGTCCGGCGCCTGGCCAAGCACATGCAGCCCGTCGCGGATCTGAAGTTCCTTGAGATCGCAGAGATGGGCATCAACCCGCTGCAACAACGTCCCGCGATCGATATCCGCCGGCAGGCCGACATCCTCGTTGAGCCGCGCGCCAAGGGCGAGATCGGCGATATCGCTTTCGAGCTCCGTCGTCCGGCGCGGATCGACGCCCGATGCCAGATAGTATTCATCGATCAGCGTTTCGAGCGCGACGGCCACGCCATGACTTTCGGCTCGGGTCATCGGCGGGGTGAGATGATCGACGATGACAGCGCTCGTCCGCCGCTTGGCCTGACAGCCCTCGCCTGGATCATTGACGATAAAGGGATAGATGTTGGGCAGTGGGCCAAGCATGGCCTCCGGGAAACAGGTGTCACCCAAAGCGAGTGCCTTGCCCGGCAGCCATTCGAGATTGCCATGCTTACCGGTGTGGATCACCGCCTGGGCACCAAAGCCTGACCGCAACCAGGCATAGAAGGCGAGATAGCCATGCGGCGGCACGAGGTCGGGATCGTGATAGGTCTCTTTCGGGTCGATGTTGTAGCCACGCGCGGGCTGGATACCGACGATGACATTGCCGAAGCGATGCGCGGCCAAAACGAAGGCATCACCGTCGACACCCGGGTCGTCTTCCGGCTGCCCCCAGCGCGCTTCCATGCGCGCACGCACGGCCTCAGTTAAGGTTTCATAAACCTTCCGGTAAGCACTGATTGAAAAGCGGATTTCGCCATCCAACGCCTTCATAGAAAACAGGCTTTCCGGAGCCGTCTTAAACCTGTTTGTCGGACCTGCCAGGATCTGGTCCATAAGCGCTTCGGACGTCTCGGGCGCGTCGCCGACATCATATCCCGCGGCTTTCAGACCCATCAGAATCGCCACCGCAGACGCAGGCGTATCGAGCCCGACACCATTGGCGATCCGGCCGTCCTTGGTCGGGTAATTGGCGAGAACAAGCGCAACCTTACGGCGATCCGGTGGTGTCACGCCGAGATCGCACAAGGCCCTAGCCAGATCCGCAACGAAGGCGATCCGACCCGGCTCCGGCACCTGACGCACCGGTGTCGACTGGGTCAGCGGATCAAACGGAGCCGGCTCCTTGAACGACACAGCGCGCGTCAGCACCCGTCCGTCGACCTCCGGCAAGACGACATGCATCGCGAGATCGCGGATCGCCAAACCCTGATCGCTGTCGCGCCAAGCCTCGCTCGAGGTTCCCGACAACACGACTTGCAGCACTGGCCGACCTGGCCGGTCGAGCACGGTCGGTTCGTGCGCGCGGCCTGCGACCGACAACGCAAAGGCAGTGGTGTTGAGCACCACGCTTGGCGGAAACCTGGCGAAGACGTCATCGACAAAAGCCGCGCAGACTGCATCCTTGAGGCTCGCCACGAAGATTGGCAGCGGGTTGAGGGCGCGTTCCGACAGCGCCTTTATCAGAGCGGCGACAGGCTCTGTCTGGCTCGACTGCACAAGGGAGCGATAGACGATGATGGGCACGAAAGGTCGCGTCGGATCAGACCATAGGATCGGCAGCGTATCGGCAGTCAGACCGGGCTGGCCCGGCCAGATCAGACCCGCGCGCGGCAGATCGATGGCTGGCTCCGGCATCTCGGCCTGGCCTGCGCGATGCAGCATCCACTGCAAAGCCCGCGCAAGATTGTCCGGCCCACCTTCTGCGAAATACCGCCACAGCGCGCGCGCCTCCTCGGGCGCCACCGTCGAGAGCGCAGTCAGCTCGACATCCCATTTGTCATCACCCGGCACGATCACAAGATCGGCGCCGGCGCCGCGGGCAACTTCCGTCAACCGCTCAACGCCATAGGGCCAATAGGCCTTGCCGCCCAGGAGCCTGACGACGATCAGCCGCGCAGCCGTCAACGTCTGATCGGCATAGAGATCGACGGAGAACGGATGCGACAGCATCATCAGATTGGCGAGTCGAAGACCCGCCGCCGCCTCGCCCGCCCCATGTGCCGCCGCAGCAAGCCCCGACAGATCGGTATCGGCGGCGGAGACGAAGACGATCTCGCCCGGCGTCTGGCCGAGATCGATTGCCTCTGCGCCGTCATCAATGCGTCCGGGCTGAGCTGCGAGAATGTGCATCGCGGTAGACCGCTCCCCGGCCTATTCGGCGGCCATAACCGCGGGTGCCGACAACAGCGCCTCGACACCGGCGCGATCAAGATCGTCATGCAGCCCGATCACGACGAGCCCGGTCGCCGCCTCATCCCGCGGCGCATGCCAGGCCTCAACGCGCGGGCCGACGGCCTGGATGCGTGCCGGCAGCGCCTTGCCATCGATCGTCACACGGCCCTTGATCCTGAGCACACCATCAACCGCCATGGCGTCCACGATGGCCGCGCGGGCCTCATCAACACTTGCGAAAGAGCGCGGCACCAGAATGAAGCTCTCGAAGTCATCGTGATCGTGCGCGTGCGGCTCCGCGTCATCATCATGGCTATGCTCATGATGGGCGGTGCGCACGGCCATATCGTCCTCGGCGCCCGCATCCCGGCCAAGCAGAACCGCGATCGGCACGCCGGACGTGTCGGAGGTGACATGATGCACACCGGAGCGAAGATCCCCCCCGATACGCGCCACGACGCGATCGCGCGCGCGCGTGTCGAGCAGGTCTGACTTTGAGATCACGACGAGATCGGCGCAGCGAAGCTGGTCCTCGAACAGGTCTTCGATCGGGCTTTCGTGGTCGAGCGCTTCGTCGGCGGCGCGCTGGCGGGCGACCGCGTCCTCATCAACCGCGACATGGCCGCCCGCGACGGCGAGCCCATCGACCACGGTGACCACGCCATCGACCGTGACATGAGGCTTGATCGACGGCCAATTGAAGGCGCGCACCAAGGGCTGTGGCAGTGCCAGCCCAGACGTCTCGATGACGATGTGATCGGGCTTGGGATCGCGCGCCAGAAGCTGTTCCATGGTCGGCAGGAAGTCGTCGGCCACCGTGCAGCAGATACAGCCATTGGTCAGTTCGATGATCTCGTCTGCCTGACACGTCGGATCGCCGCAGTCGGAGACCAGATCACCGTCAAAACCCATATCGCCGAATTCGTTGACGATCAGCGCAATGCGCCGGCCGCCGGCCTGGCGGATGATTGACTGGACGAGCGTCGATTTCCCAGCGCCGAGAAAGCCGGTGATGATGGTTGCCGGGATACGGTCTTGATGCGCCATGGGGTGTATATCTCCAAGGTATGAGAAGCTAACTGGGACTGAAGTCCTAGAGCGAAAGATCCTGAACAGGCTCAGGCTTGAGAACGAGCGGCAGACCCCCGGCGACGAAGACGACCTTTGAGACGGCGGCTGCAACGCCCTGGTTGAGCCGGCCTTGGCAGTCGCGGAATCGGCGCGCCAGAGCGTTTTCGGGAACAATGCCAAGCCCGGTCTCGTTGCTAACGAGGATCAACGGGCCGGTTGCGGATGCAATCACATCACACAGACGCGTCGTGGCGCGCTCCGGCGCATCCCGGTCGGCCTCATCGGCAAGCAAAACATTGCTCAGCCATAGCGTCAGACAATCGACGAGAAGGACACGATCGGGTGCGGCTTCGCGTGCGATCGCCTGGTCGAGATCGCGCGGGGCCTCGACGGTGCGCCAACCCGCGCCGCGGCGGGTGACATGGTGGGAGATGCGATCGGTCATTTCGGCGTCATACGCCTCGGCGGTCGCGATATAGATTCGCTCAAGCCCGATAGCGCTGGCCGTGTCTTCCGCAAACGCGCTCTTTCCCGAACGCGCCCCGCCGAGGACCAGCATCGTACGCGGATGACGCTTTGCAGCCCCCATCATCGAGAACGCCTAGCAAAGACCGTACAGCCATCGACCCTTATGGCCGAATGGACGCGCGTCAACACACACGTCTCGGAAAGGGGGAACCGTGTCCCGGAAAGCACCACAGGCCGTCTCCCTGCCGGGTCACCCCGCCCGGCTGCATGGGGTGGATCATTGACGGCAGGTCTCCTGGCTCGCGGGTCCTGGCCGTGGCGGAAGATCACCCTGTCGGATGAATCACTCCGCGCATGTCCCGGGTCTTCCCGTGGCTCTCTCGAGAGGCCACAGTGACCGGTGGGACCAGCTTACCGCTTACAGTTGCGGGGGCAGCCACGGGATTGTCTGAGGTCTCATTTTCCAAGACCGAAGACGCACCGTGTTCCCTTTTCACCCGGGACACACCCCGGGAACCGTCGGGCCGAGTATTTC
The DNA here is from genome assembly GCA_039819185.1 of Pseudomonadota bacterium. Classification (GTDB taxonomy): domain Bacteria; phylum Pseudomonadota; class Alphaproteobacteria; order Rhizobiales; family Tepidamorphaceae; genus JBCBSK01. The sequence goes on from JBCBSK010000008.1 coordinate 23,126, forward strand.
GCTCACGATTTCGGCTGTCAATCGAAAGCGGTTTCACTCGCCAAGACGCATCGCATGGACTAGGGTCCGGTTGAGAGTGATCGTGTTTCCTTCCTCCTGCGACCATTATGCCCGTCGAAAGCGAAATCATCGGCCGCTTCAAGGTGTTGTGCGACGAGATCGCCGGCGCTAACTATCAAAACATCGATGCGCTGTTCGAGCTGACCGCGTCAGACGACGCCCCGGCCGAGATCCGTGATCTGGCTGAAGCCTTCGGTAGCATGATCGTTCAGGTCGAGACCCGTGAGTTTTCTCTGTCCCAGGTCATCGAAGACTTGCGTGAAACTCAGCGCCAACTCGAAGAGGCACAAAAGCAGCTCGTCAAGGAAAACGCGACGCTGAAGACCAAAGTACGGCGATTGCAGATCGAGATCGATCAGTCTGAAAAAGAACGCGAAGTTTCCGAGATCGCCGACAGCGACTACTTTCAGGACCTACAAAGCCAGGCCCGCGCCATGCGCGCCCGCTACAAGGGCACGAGCTAGCCGGTCCATTCGCGACCATCTTCAACACCGCCAAATGACCGACCACCAAGGACGCTTGTCCCGATGCCCGTTCTCATCAAGACCATGACCACCCCATGACCTCGATCGTCTCGACCCACAGCTATCGCGGCGGCACCGGCAAGTCGAACATCACCGCCAATACGGCCGCCCTGCTGGCGACGCGAGGGAACCGGGTCGGCATCATCGACACAGACATTCAGTCGCCCGGAATCCATGCCCTGTTCCATATCGATCCCAAGGCGCTGAAGCTGACCCTGAACGACTATCTTTGGGGACGCTGCGCGGTCGAGGACTGCGCTGTCGACGTGTCGGGCGCGATCGTCGATCAGGATGGCGGCTCACGGCTTGGCCCGGGTGGCGCAGTGTTTCTCGTGCCGTCCTCGATCCGTACCGGCGAAATCGCCCGCATCCTGAAAGAAGGCTATGACGTCAATGCCTTGAACGATGGTGTTCGTGAGCTGTGCGAACGCCTCCAACTCGATTTCCTGCTGATCGACACTCATCCGGGCGTTAATGAGGAAACGCTGCTCTCGATTGCGATCTCCGATAGCCTGCTGCTCATCATGCGACCGGATGTCCAGGACTATCAGGGCACGGCGGTGACGCTTGAACTGGCACGCAGGCTGGAAGTTCCCCAACTTCTGATCATCGTCAACAAGGCGCTGCCGGCATTTGATTTCCGCGACCTGTCACAGCGCATCTTCGAGACCTACAAATCGCCGGTTGGGGCGATACTTCCGCTGTCTGAGGACATGGTCCGGCTCGGCTCGAACGGGCTGATCAGCATGCTTGATCCAGACCATCCGATCAGCCAGTCGCTGGATCAGGTCGCCGGCATGCTGGGGCCGGACCAAAGCCAGTCGTGACCTTGATCGTTCGGGTCAGCGTTTCTTGAGGCCGAACCAGCCAGAACTCGCCCCACCGAACAGCCCTTTGCGCACCTCCTCGACCGAGCCGATCCGTTTGTCACGATCGAAGGCCAAGGCGTCGGTGATCGCAGACCAGGCGCGGCCCGAAACATGCTCCGGGCGTATCGGCTCAAGCCCGAGATCGCGGGCTTCAGACGCCGGCCTGCGGTCGAAAGGATGGCGGCCAGCCAGCATCAGATACAAGATGCAGCCAAGCGCATAGATATCATCGCGCGGATCGCGCGGCAGGCCCTCGACCATTTCGAGGCTGGCATAGGGACCTGAAAAGGCATTGAGATCCGCTGCATCGAACCCCGGTACGAAGCGCGCACTAGCAATGCCGAAATCGATCAGCTTCACCCCGCCATTGTTTAGGCAGAAGATGTTCCCCGGCTTGAGATCGGCATGCACAACACCGCGCTCATGGGCGTAAGCCAGTCCATCGAGCATGCCGTTGACGACCGGCGCAATGTCGTCGAGCATCATTCCCTCGCCCGCCGCAGCGTTGATCTGAACCGTAAGTGGCCGTCCTTCCAGAAGCTCCATAACGAGGAAGATCGCACCGCCATCACGGTCGAAATCATGCACGGTGATGATGTTTGGATGCGCCAGAGCCTGGGCTTTTCGCGCCTCCGCCTCAAGCGTCTGCAGCGCAAAGGGGTTTCGTTGAAACACCGCATTGACCAGCTTGATCGCGACATAAGGCTGGCTGTGCATGGCTTCGAGCCGGCGGCGATCGACGGCAGCAAACACCTTGCCCATCCCGCCGCGGCCGAGTTCACGGTCTAGCACGAAGCGGTCCTTCAGCATCGTGCCGACGTCCGGCTCGGGGAGATCACGCCGGTCGGCCTCGGCATCTTCCAGGCTGAAAGCTGCCGCCTGCCCGGAAGCCGCCTTGCGGGCATTACGCCGGATGCGTGCGCTCTGAAAGCCCGACAAAAGGCCATCCAATGCCCGATCACCCTCCTGTCGCTCTGTAGTGGGGGCCTCCTGACGAAAGCGCTGGAAATTCGACACAAGCGCTGACAGCACGACCTCGTCGACCTTATCGGTCAGCGAATCGCGCTCGGGCAGCGCTGAGGGTGGTTCGGACGGCGGCGCGCCACGCTGCTGCGGCACGGTCGGCAGATCATCCGGCTCAAGCGCCCCAGCGCCCGACGCAGACTGTTGCAGAACCTGTTGTTCCAAAAGCTGCGCAAGGCCATCGGGAAACTGGCCGCGCGCCACCCACACACCAAGGCTCGCGCGAAACGCCTCTTGCATCTCGGCCCCTTGGGCCAGCGTTTGGCATTCATTGACCAGGACATCGAAGCTCGACCGTCCCTTGAGGAAGGTTTGCAAGAGCTGATCGAAACGGGGATCACCAGCCATGGAAGCTCGGCTCTAGACTCTGGCTCGCGGAGGGGTGCGGAGCGCGCCGACTATGGCGTCAGGCAGTGGCGGGATCAACGGCGATGCGGCTGGCAGTCGGTTTGCGGATGTCATAGCGCTGCATTTTATCAATGAGACTGCGGCGGGAGATACCGAGCATATTGGCCGCTCGGCTTTGGTTCCAGCGGGTCTCGCGCAGCCGGGTCTCGATGACAAGCGCCTCATAGCGCTGGACGGCGTCCTTGAGATCACCGGTCTTGTCGATCTGAACCGGCGCCACCGGACGGAAGCGGCCCATGGCGTGACAGATCTCCGGCGGCAAGTGTTCGAGCCCGATCGGATCACCTGGTTCGCTCAACAGCACCGAACGATCGACGAGATTCTTGAGTTCGCGAATGTTTCCAGGGAACCGCCATGTCATCAGCGCATCAAGCGCATCAGGCGTCAGCGATTGCACCGGCCGATCGAATTGCTGCGCGGCTTGGGTCAGGAAGTATTCGAGCAATACGGGGATGTCCGTCGGACGCTCTCGCAGTGGCGGCAGCAGGACCGGGAACACACCGAGTCGGTAATACAGATCCTCGCGGAAAGTGCCCGCCGCGATGCGCTCCGACAGGTCGACATTGGTTGCGGCAATAACGCGGATATCGGCACTCTCGGTCTTGACCGACCCGAGCGGGCGCACCTCGCCTTCCTGCAACAATCTCAACAGCTTGGCCTGGAGCCCAAGCGGCATGTCGCCGACCTCATCGAGAAACAGCGTTCCACCGCGTGCGGTCTGCACGAGGCCCGACCTGTCGCTGGTCGCGCCTGTAAACGCGCCCTTGCGATAGCCGAACAACTCGCTCTCAAGCAGTTCCTCAGGGAGCGCCGCGCAGTTCTGCGCCACCATCGGCCCGTCCGATCGCAGGCTCATGCGGTGGATCGCATGCGCGATCAATTCCTTGCCGGTACCGGTCTCTCCCAGCACCAGAACCGGCACATCGGTCGCAGCCGCGCGCCGAGCAAGATCAAGCACGGTCTTCAACGGCCGGCTTTCGCCGATGATTCCACTCACGGCGGTTGAGGCAGCGAGCTTGCGGCGCAGTTCGGCATTCTCTTCCGACAGCGAGGTATTGTGTCGGTCGAGTTGAGTGATCAGCCTGGCATTGGCTTCGATCAACCGGGCCGTGACGATGGCGAGCGCGGCTTGGGCCGCGAAGGATTCAACTGGCCGCACCAGATCTTCCGGCAGGCCGGTGATCGCATCGTCTTCACCAAGCCTGAGATTAACGAGTTCGAGCAGTCCCAGCGACGCCCCTTCCCGGTCGATCAGCGGGATTAGCAGGAGAGATTGGGTGGTCAGGCCGAAGCGACGATCACGCTGCTGCAGGGCGGAGAAGTCAAAGCCTGCATAGGCCTGAACATTGGCGATATCGGTCAACTGACCGGTGATCGCGGCATAGGCAAAGGCATCCGACAGATTGAAACCGGAGCCTGCGCGATACAGCTCGATCGTGTCCGAGCCGAACGAACTCGCCGACACGCCGTCAAAGTCCGACACGACCGCATGCAGCGCGCGGCCGGCGAAGTCCGATACTAGAACGCGCCCGCCATCGGCGCGTGTCAGGCGCCGCGCTGCTGCCAGAATGCGCACCAGCACAGCTTCCATCTGGCGCTCGGTGGCGAGCGCCTTGGTCAGCTCGATGAGCTCTTCGGTCAGAACATCCGACACGCGGCGTCTCTCTGAAGCACCGCGCCTATTCGCCAGCCGCCGCCGCCGTCATCGGCTGTGGCGTCTGGTCGAATAGATAGACGAAACGCCCGTCATCGCCGACATCGATCGTCAGCCGTTCCGCAGTCTTCTCCTCGCCCATCAGGCCGAGCAACTCGGTCGCAAGCTCCGGTAGAATCGTACGATTGACGATGTGGTCGATGTTGCGCGCACCGGTCTCGACCTCCGTGCAGCGGGCAGCAATCGCATCGACCACGGCATCCGAATAGCCGAACTCCATGCGATGACTCGAGGCCAGCCGTTTGCCAACCTTGCCGAGTTTGAGGCGGACGATGTTCGCCAGCGGATCGCCAATCAGCGGATAGAACGGCACGACCTGCATCCGCGCCAGAAGCGCCGGCTTGAAATGCGCCGACAAGGTCGGGCGGATCGCAGTGACGAGGTCTTCGACCGAGGGTGTTTCGGCCTTGGTGCCCATCTCGGTAAGCGTATCGGTCGCAAGGTTCGAGGTCAGGATGACGATCGTGTTCTTGAAATCGATCAGCCGGCCCTCGCCGTCCGACAGCATACCCTTATCGAAGACCTGGTAGAACAGGTTCATGACCTCGAGATCGGCCTTTTCGACCTCGTCGAGCAGCACGACCGAATAGGGCCGCTGGCGCACGGCTTCGGTCAAAAGCCCACCCTCGCCATAACCAACATAGCCAGGTGGCGAGCCGACGAGCTTCGAGACGGTGTGTTTTTCCTGGAACTCGCTCATATTGATCGTGACCAGAAAGCGTTCGCCACCGAACAGCTGATCGGCAATTGCCGTTGCAAGCTCCGTCTTGCCGACACCAGAGGGGCCGACGAACAGGAACACGCCCATTGGCTGGTCGGGATTGTGCACGCCGGCCTTTGCGGCGCGGACACCGGCATCGATCGCCTCGATCGCCTGGTCCTGGCCGATGACACGGGCGCGCAGGTTCTCAGCCAGCGACAGGATGGAAGCGGCCTCATCGCGCACCATGCGCCCGAGCGGCACGCCGGTCCAATCGGCGATCACCTGACCGACCGCATCCGGTGTCACCTCATAGGACACGATCGGATCGCGGTTCTGAATCTCTTCGAGGTCAGCAACCTTGGCACGCAGCGTGTCCTTCAGCGCTTCGGTGTCGACAGCGTCCGCATCACCCGCCTCCGCGGCAGCATCGTCGGCCGGCGCATCCGCCGTCTCGATCGCCGCCTCTGCCTCAGGCGCCTTTTCAAAGGCGGTCAGGCCAAGCTTCTGCCTTAGATCGAGGATCTCGTTGACGAGATCGCGCTCTTTGTGCCAACGCGCGGTCAGCTCTTCGAGTTCGCCTTTGATCGTGGCGATTTCCTCATCGATATCGGCGAGCCGCGCATCATCGCCAGCCATGGCGTTGGCGGCATCGCGGGTCAGCGAGTCGTGGGCGCGTTCGAGTTCTGCGAGACGTTTCTCGCGGAAATCAATGATCGACGGTTTGGTCGACAGGCTCAACTTGACCCGCGCACAAGCCGTATCGAGCACGTCGACCGCCTTGTCCGGAAGCTGGCGGCCGGAAATGTAACGAGCCGAGAGCCGTGCTGCTGCCTCGACCGCGTCATCGCGGATGTAAACACCGTGGCTTTTCTCATAAGCACCACGCAGGCCCCGAATGATGGTCACGGCCTGGTCGGCGGACGGCTCATCAAGCTTGACAAGTTGGAACCTGCGGGCAAGCGCCGGATCCTTCTCGAAATACTTCTTGTACTCGGTCCAGGTGGTCGCCGCGATGGTGCGCAACTCGCCGCGCGCCAGGGCGGGTTTCAGCAGATTGGCCGCATCACTGCCGCCTTGCTGCCCTCCGGCACCGACGAGTGTGTGCGCCTCGTCGATGAACAGGACGATCGGCTTGGCCGAGCCTTTGACCTCTTCGATGACGCTCTTGAGCCGGTTTTCGAACTCACCCTTGACGCCAGCGCCGGCCTGAAGCGCGCCAAGATCAAGTCCGATCAGATCAACCGGCTTGAGGAAGTCCGGCACATCGCCCTCGGCGATCTTGACGGCAAGCCCTTCGACGACGGCGGTCTTGCCGACGCCCGGCTCACCCACGGCAATCGGATTGTTTTTGCGGCGGCGGCCGAGAATATCGACCATCTGCTGGATTTCCTGATCCCGGCAGAAGACGGGGTCGATCTTTCCAGCCCGCGCCTGCTCGGTGAAGTTGATGGTGAAGCGGGCAAGAGCGCCATCGGGGTCGCGTCCGTCGCCTGCCGGAGCGGACGTCGTATCGCCGCCGCCGACGCTGATCGCGCCTGCGGTTTCTTCCGAGGCTGAAACGGCATCGAAGAAATCGCGCTTCAGCGCTTCGGCGGAGATGTCGTTGAGTTCGTCATACCAGGTCGTACCGGCATAGCGGTCTGAGGCTTCTAGCAGCGCCAGGATCAGCGCGCCGGAGCGAATCTCGGCCAGACCCAGTTCGATTGAGGCGACACTCCAGCCATCGGCGACCCAGTCGATCAGCGCCGGCGAGAAGACGGGGCGGCCTGAATTGCCGGTCTTCATGCCTTCAATGGCGCGTTGGAGCGCACGTTTTACATGCGAGGGCTCAACGCCGAAATGGCGCAGGATCGCCTGGAAGTCACGGCCGGTGTCCTCGACCATGACCAGGAGCAAATGCTCGACGGTCACTTCGTAATTGGTGCGCCCGACGCACAGACCGGCACCTGCTTCCAAGGCACGCTTGGAATACGTATTCAGCTTGCCCAGCAAGCGCTTCATGTCTGGACGAACCATGAACTCCCCCGCCCCAGTGGTCCAAACCGTTGGGCATAACGGCGTTGGACGAACCAGTTTCCCCCAAATCCACGCAAACATCGTCCGGCAGGCAGGTGGGCTGCAGCATCATCGCAACTGCCGAGAGAGACCGCCCATCTGCCGGCCGGACGCATCTGATGCGTGACCGTGACCCACTAGCGCTTCGGATGCGCCATGCGAGTCGAAGCTGCACACGACCCGAACCGTGTACCCCTGACTAGACCATGCGTGCATGAACGATGGATGACAGTGGATGCGCACCTTGTGCGCATTGTGCTTGGCAACAACGGACGACCTGCATGCCAGAAAAGGCCACCGGGATGTCCCGGCGGCCTCTGCCCTGATTGCCTGGCGCTCGCTCAGAGCGGATTTGGCCGGTCTTAGCTCGTCGTGGTCTTGGCCCAATCGAAGCTGGCCGAAGACGACGCAGACATGTGCTCGAATGTGGCCTTCTTGAAGATGAAGCCCCATTCTTCGAGAACCGGACCGCTGCCGGCGCCCTCTTCGCTGAACATGCCGCTGACGTCGTAAAAGGTGCGGCCAGTGACAAGCTTGCAGTCGGTCCATTCGCACATGAAGTATTCTTCATTGCCCGCAGCACCCGGCGTCGAGCGATAGAACCGCATCTTGATTGTGTCGAGCGGGTTCATGTGCATGACCGATTCCCACAGCAGCGGGGTCGCCTTGTCCACGGCCTTGACGAAGGTCACCGGCTGGATCTTGCGCGGCGAGTTACCGTATTCACCGCCCGGCGTGTAGTCCTGAGCAACAGACGCGCTCCAGGCCCAGACCCGGCACTCATCTTCGAAATCGGGATCATAGTCGGCGCCAAGGCTTTCGATGGTGGCGGCACCGGAGGTGAGGTCGTTTCCGTCCTTATCCTTGATCGACATGTAAGCTGGCAAAGGCATGATGTTGCTCCGTCTTGGGTGAACTGCGTCTTGCGTAAACTGTGATGGCGGAGGGACCCCGCCGGACCGGCCAATCGACACATCAGCGTCGCTGCCTGCCCCCCGCTCTGACAAGTTTCGTGCCAAGTGCCTCAGACATCTGAAAAGTCTTTTTAAGTCAGATGCTTAAAAAAATTTTTCGAACAAAACATGCACAACATGAGTCACCCTGATTGTGCAGTGATCTGCACAGTCTGGCTGTTCAAGTATAAATCTGCACATATTCGATCTATACTTCATGAAACTGAAATAAAACTTGCGAAAGCAGTTTTTGTTTCTTATCTTCAAGAAATACCCAACGCGGAAACCGCACCTCAACGCCGACCCCGGACGCAGCGACATGATCCCGATCACAAAACCGCTCAGACTGGGGATCATGATGCGCGTCGAGCGCCATCGCGGCCGCTATGTTATGATGATTACGACGATGGGGCTTGCCGACCTTTCGGACGGCAGCGATTTTCTCGTCGACCAAGGCATCTGGCCGATGGCCGTCGATCAAATGCCACCGACCGGCGTCGTCGATCTCGGCATGCCCAAGCCCCAGGGCGAGTTTTTGATCGCGGGCCATGCCATGCAGCCCGGCGCCCGGCCGACGGGGTCGGCAACGGTGTCGGTCCAGATCGGCAACAAGGTGAAGGACCTGCAGGTCTTCGGTGACCGCTATTGGGTCAACAGCCGGCACGGGCCGGTGATGACCGATCCCGAGCCCTTCGAAACCTTCAAGATCGACCCAGCCTGTGCTTTCGGGGGGCCTGACTTCGCGCTCAATACGTCGGGCAAGGGCCATGGCGCCGAAGCAGCGCTCAAGGTCGTGCCCAAGGTCCCCTTGCCCAACATCGAAGACCCGCGTCGGCTGATCCGCTCGGTTTCGGATACGCCCGCGCCGGTCTTTGCCGGATCGGTCGATCTGATGCATCCGTCGCGGACGCAGTATCGGGGCACCTATTCGATGGAGTGGGCCAAGAAGCATCACCCGGAACTGCCGGATGATTTCGACCCGCGCTACTTCCTCGCCGCTCCCCACGATCAGTGGTGGGACGGCTACTTCCGCGGTGACGAACCGATCCGCATTCGCGGCATGTCAGCCGACCATCCCGACTTCACCGGAAAGCTGCCGGGTCTTAAGGGCCGCACCTTCATCAAGCCGAAACAGGGGCGCCTCGTCGAGGTACCAACGGTGCTTGATACGGTGTGGATCTTCGGCACTGTGCAGAAAGCGGTTGTGTTCTTCCGCTCAAAATATGACGTCGCCGACATTGAGGCAACGGATCTCGAACGGGTGATGATCGGCTACGGTCCGATCGATGGAGATCTGCGCGGGCTCGACTATTTCGAGGACGTCTTCGAAAAGCGCACCAGTCCGGACACGGCCCACAAATACGCGCTCGCTGACTATATGCTTGGTGTCGAACTGAGCGACGCGGAGAAAGAAGCCCAACGCCTGCATCGCGAAAAGACGCTTGCTGCACGCGCCGACGCCTTCCATGAGGGCCAGCAATGGTTCCTCGAACAGCAGTTCAGGGAACAGGGCCTGCCCCTGGAACTCGTCCCCACGATCGAGCGTCTCGACACGCCGATGGTCTATGTACCGACGGAGGAAGAGCTCGCGTCTGGCCGCGCTGATGTCGCACGCGCCATCGACGAGGCCGAAACCCTGCGCGACGAAATCCTCGACGAACTCGATGTCTTCCTTGAAGACGTCAAGAAGCTCGAAAATCCGGTCGCTGCGGCGAAGGCACTGGACAACACCACACCCCAAAGCCCTGACGTGTCTCTTAGCACCGACAGCAAGCTCGGCCTGCCAAAGGTCGACGACATACTGAGCGAGTTGCGCCTTGCCGAGGGCTTCGAGCAAGCGCTCGCCCCATCTGCGCCCGATCAGGTTCCCGGCTCGGTTGTTGGGCCGGCGCAAGCACGTATCGAAGAAGCCAGGGCAGGCATGGAAGCGGGCATCGCCATCATCGCCGGTGATGATGACGCAGCTTTCGAAAAAGCCCGCGCCCGTGTTCTCGGCCTACCTGAAGGTGGGCTGCTCGCCGACGCCAGTGCCGGCATCGATCAAATGCCCGACCTATCCGAAGAGTTGTCACGCATCGAAGCGGGACCCGCAACGCGCGACACGCCCAAGCTCACTATCGAAGACGACATCGCGCGCCTGCCTGAAGACCGCGATACCGCGGACGTGCTGGCCCAGATCGAACAGGCAAATGCGCAGATTGCTCAAATCTTCCCCAACCTGCCGCACGACCCAGACCTGTCCGCCCTGGAGCAGCTGTTCAAGACAGGCGCTGGGGATATGGAACCGGTGTCTGTGCCCGAGTCCGCCGAACTCAAGGCGACCGCGAAACAGCAGATCGACAGCGCTGCTGAAGAGATGGTCGACAAGCTTCTGGAAATCCGCCGCTTTTCCCCCAAGGCCATTGCGCCGATCGAGCCGATCTCGCCGGCTGTCGCGCGCCGGCTCGGTGATTTCATCCGGGCAGAGATCGACGCCGGCCGCAGCTTTGCAAGCGCCGATCTCGCAGGCTGCGATCTCGAAGGCGCGAACCTGTCGGGCCTCGACCTAACCGGCGTTCAACTCGAAAAGGCCAACCTCAAAGACGTCAACCTGTCCAACGCTATCCTGACTGACGCAGTGCTGACCGATGCGGTGGCGGATGGTGCAAACTTTGCTCATGCTCGGATGGAGCGGGCAAATCTGTCAGGCCTCCGCGCGCGCAAGGCCCGCTTTGACCATGTTACCTTTGGTCCCGGCCAATGGCTCGACCTGGACCTGGAACATGCCTCCTTCTGCGGCACCTCCTGGGCCGATCTGACGCTCGTAACGCCCAATCTCGCCCGTGCCCGCTTCGACGGATCCAGCTTTGAGCGGGTCAGCGTGATACAGCCCAAAGCGGATCATGCAAGCTTCCGCGAAATCCGCTCAAAACAGCTCGCACTGCTCGAAGGCACCGCCGAGGCCGCCGATTTCGACACCGTGGAGATGACGGATTCGGCGTTCGTGAAGATGGCCATGCCGCGCGCGAACTTCGCAAATGCCACCTTCAACACCGCGGGCTTTCACGGCGAGACCGATCTGACGGAAGCCCGCTTCGACCACTGCACCGGCGTCAAGGCAGGCTGGAACATGGTCACCCTGCGAAACGCCAGTTTCATCAAGGTCCGGCTGCACGAGTGCCTGTTCAACACTGTCGACATGACCGGCGTCGACATGCGGCTTGCCGATCTCAAGATGTCGATCATCAAATCCGCCGATGTCGAGGATGCCGACCTGTTCGGCGTCAATCTGATCGATGGTCGCGTTCTGACGTCGCGCTTCAAACGCTCGAACCTGCGTGGAGCGAGCCTCTACCGCACCAGCCTGTTCGAGAGCGATTTCGCCGGTTGCGACATGACCGACGCCAATCTGGCCCACACGCCGCTGGAGATGGAAACCGATGTCGCCTGAAGATCTGTTCGGCTATATCAAACACGGCTATCCGGCGGTCAGCGGCGCGTTTCCGGGTCATGATTTCTCGGGCATGTCGTTCGACGACGCGCTGATCGTCGACACGGATTTTTCCGATTGCCGCTTTGTCGGCTGCTCTTTCGAGCGCGCGAGCTTCGCCCGCTGCAAGTTCGATCGCGCCGTCTTCGGCGGCAAGCCTGTCACGAAGGCGACCTTCGGCGAATCCAGCATGACCGGCGCCCGCTTCGATGGCGCCGAAGTGACCAGCGTCACATTCGCGCAATGCGACCTGACCTCGGCCGTGTTCACCGACACCATGATGGAGGCGGTCGTGTTCGCGCAGGGCTCACTGGCCAAGGCCGACTTCGCCCGGCTGGCTGGCCACCGGCTCGGTTTTATCGAGACATCGCTCGACCGCACCTCGTTTGCCGACGCCAAGCTGACGATTTCGGTGTTCGGGTCGACCGACTTCACCACAGCCGATCTCACGGGCACCCGGTTCGAGACCGTGGTGATGATGGAAGCCAACCTCGCCCACCGCGATTTCTCCAAGGGCTCGTTCAAGCAGTGCACCTTCATGAAGGCGGACCTTAACGGCATCAAGCTGACCGGCGCTGACCTGTCCAGCGTGATCATCATGGAAAGCACCATGACGGATGCTGACTTGACCGACACGCTGGCATCGATGGCGATCTTTGTCGGCTCGGATCTGAGCCGGACGCGGTTTGACGGCAGCACGCTGAATTCGTCGAACTTCATGGACGCCAACCTGGCCGGGGCATCGCTGTCGGGCTGTAATCTCGATATGGCCTATATGGAACGCGCCCAGGCGCCTGCGGCCAATTTCGACCGCGCCTCGCTCGCCTATGCGCAGCTCAACCATGCTGATCTGTCGGGCAGCCGGTTTCTCAATGCGCGCTTTGCTGACACCAGCCTGCACATGGCGAAAACCGAAGGCGCCATGACCACAGGTGCTTCCGGCAAGACGCTGCCGACCGATCAACCCCGCGCCATCGCCGAACTCTACGACCCGCGCAAAATGGCGCTCTACGGCGAACAGCGCTGACCGCGCCGAAACCAAGCGACACAAATAGGAGATCAGACATGCCACTGGATGAAACGCAAGGCCCGCTTCCCGGTGCAGCCATGGCACCGGTCGAAGTCCTGATCGTCGGACCAGTCCCCGTTGCCGCGCCCAATGCGCAGTTCAATGCGGCCTCAATCCCGGTTCAGCCGAAGAAGATCTCATCTGCAACCCTGCAGAAGAACATTATCGGCAGAAAACCGATGAGCATCGGCTCACCCGGCACGGGCGTCGCTTCCGGGACCTGCATGTCGATGGTGTCACGCCTGATTTCCTCGATCTGCAAGATCGTCTGCACCGGACCGGCAACCCGGTCGTTCATCGGCATGACGCTGCACAATCTGTCGAACATGATCGGGATGCCGATGGCTCCGTCGCAGATCAAGGAAATCACCCTCAAGTAGTGCTGCGCACGGACGCCCGCGCCTATTGCCAGCATCGCGATCCTCACGCCCCCCTAGGACGATAGTTATGGCCCTTTCGATTTCTTTGACCATTCAGACGGAGACACCGGCGACGTTTGTTGGCTCTGCCCTTAGGGGGAGTGAGGCGATTTCGTCTCTGTATGAGATTACGGTGCGGTTTTATGCGTCCTCGACCCTGACCGACAGCGATGTTGTCGGCGAGAGCGCGGAAGTGGTGCTGACAAGTGGCGCTGCGAAGGTCGTCCATGAGATGCTTGTCTATGGCGTCATCACCAGGCTGGAGCTTGTCTCCTCGACCAACAGTTCGACGCTGTATTACGAGGCGACGATCAAGCCGGTGATGAGCGCGCTCGAAAACGTCCGCCAGAGCCAGGTCTACGGCCCCGACAGCGCGGTGACGATCTCAGACCTCATTACGGATGTCATGGACGCCTCAAAGCGCAGCGCCTCGACGACCAAGGACGATGGCGCTCAGCTCACTACGGCCCTGCCCTGGACCGACAGCCTGACCGCATCGCTGAGCTATCCACGCCGCGACTTCGTCCTGCAATATGAAGAGACCGACTACAATTTCCTCGCCCGCCACTGCGAGGATGTCGGTGTCTTCTTCTACTTCAAACATGTCGCGCCAGCCTCGGGGAACGGCAGCGAGGAGGTCGTCTTCGGCGATGACAACGACCATTTCGATGTCGCAACCAGCAACGGCGAGACCTATTCCGACGCGGCTGCAAACAAGCTGACCCTGACCTATTCCAACAGCTACACGCCGGGCGCGCCGGAGGCCCTGCAGCTTTATGACTTCACCTTCTCGTCCGAGCGCACACCGGGCAAGGTCTATCTGCGCGACTACAATCCGTCCGGCTCGACCACAACCGACAGCCGCGCGACGACCATGTTCCCGTCGGCGTCGGTGACAAGCGCCGACACCGTCGGCGTTCACGTCGAATATGGCAGCCATTTCACCTCTGGCGGATCCTCCGATGATGGCGGGCTCTATGCCGGCGTCCGCGCCGAGGAGAAGACCTGCTGGGCCAGGCTCTACACCGGCAAGAGCAATGTGCCCTATCTCCGGCCCGGCTACTCCTTCGTCCTGAGCGGGTTCAACGA
>JBCBSK010000009.1:0-37465 GCA_039819185.1 Pseudomonadota bacterium
CACTCCCGCCGATGTCTTCCACGGTCGGGACAAGATCATCATCGACAGAAGGAGAAAAATCAAACAACACACCATCGATCAACGCCGCTTGGCTCATCGACGCCAAGCCGCATAACATCAACCCAAGTGAGCCAGAACCTCCATTAGACAACTGCCCAAGCTGTTCCATTCATTCTGACGACGGACAGTCCTGGTTGGCAAGCAGGGCGCCGACAACAGCGCTCTGGTGGAGGTCCAGTCGCGTATCAAGCGTGTCGATCCGGGTTTGATAGGCTTCAGAGACCAAAAGCACCGTGGCAACGTCGACGGCATCGCCCTGTTCATCCGCCAGTTGCTGTTTGCGCTTCTCGTGCCGATCTACCGCGCGGCGAAAGCCCTCTTCCTGGACAGCGCGGGCAAACGACGCCCGATGCGCGGATATCTCGGCTGAAATCTCAGCGGTGATCTCAAGGTCCGGAGTCATGGTCCGCACCTCCGTTCGATCATCGCAGCAATCACAGCACCGGGCAGGTAGTCGGGAAAGCGAGCGAAGGCCGACAGAATGGCCTGCGGAGTTCCCTGATCATCATAAAACCACTCGTAGATACAAGACCGCCCGGCCGGAGTTCTCTCATCCGCCACATAGCGCGCATGGGCAAGCCCTTCGACGATACCCGACAGATATGGATATTGCTGCTCCGGCGCCATCTCGGTCGCTACCACGCCGGCGGTCAGATCGCGTGCCTGACCGCTATTGCCAAGCCCCACCAAACCAAGAACGGCAGCGGCCCAAATCCCTATTCTCCAACCCCATACATGCGTATGCGAAACGCTCATAAACGACCGTTTTTATTGCGAAATTTGTAACGCACACATGGTTCTGGTACAATAAATATGTCGTCCGAGTTCCGCACCTTTCGTGCCGCATCAGTGCCGCCGGAGCCGGGTTTGGACCAACACACAGAAAGGGTCCTTTTGGTTGCGTCCGCATGCACGGTGGCAATCGCCGGGGAAGACATGCGCAAGCTTGGCTATTTGAGAGTATCGACACACGAGCAACGGCCAGACCGACAGATCGACGGGCTTGTCGAGATCTGTGACGAATTGTTCATCGAATATGCTTCAGCTATCAGAAAGTCGCGGCCCGTCTATGACGAACTGATCTCCAAATTGGAATCGGAAGACTGCCTGGTCATCTGGGATCTGGATCGCGCCTTCCGCTCGACCGTCGACGCCATCCTAGAGGTGGAGAAGCTCAAGGCGCGCCAGATCAATCTCGAAATCGTCAATATGAACGTCGATACCACGACGCCAAGTGGTATGTTGATCTATACGGTTATCTCCGCCTTCGCCGAGTTCGAGCATCGCATGTTGTCCCAACGCACCCGCGAAGGGCTGGCGGCGGCCAGGAAGCGTGGCCAGCGTCTTGGTCGACCTCACAAACTGACCGAAGCCCAGATCGATGAGGCTCTGGCCCGCATCCGTGAACGCGGCGACACGATCAAAGACATAGCCGACAGCTACAACGTTGCTGCCTGGACACTCAGCCGAGCTATCAAAAGGATGTATCCGGACCGCGATTAGACGGCGGCTCAGGTTGAAGTCGCATGCCACACTTGGGGAGAGCGGCGTTGGACATCGTAGCAGATGATCCCATGTCCAATCACATGGTGAATGATCCGCGCCGCACACTATTCGGAATTACCGAAGCCCAGGCCATTCAACAAGGTTGGCGCCGCGATGAATATGGTGAATGGCGACTTCATCCTAGTAAGCGTGTTCCTCAGCCGGACGATCCGCCGCCTCTATATCCGCCACCGCCGCGCGACGATGGTTCCGATCCTTATTTGAGTTTCTTCTATTCGGCAGCCCGTGCCCAGGCCGCGGCAAAAGTGGAGGCGGGAAAGCATCAACAGCGGGAGAGTTTCAAAGCCGGCTATCTGGAGTTGCGGAAACGGCGCGAGATCGGACAGATACAGCAGGAGCGCAAATCGCGGTCTCGTGGCCCGGCAAGACCCCGGTGACAACTTCTGTCTTTCTGCAGGCATCATGCGATCGCGTGGTCGATGTATTCTCCCTGGGGAGGTCCGCTGGCGCTGAAAAGGGCGATCCTTGTCCTTCCTCCTAGAACGGGGCCATTGCGATAGCTGAGATCGGAGGTTGGGGACTTGCGTATCATTGCTGCGAATTGGGCGTAACCGCGTCACGCAAGATGTGCGCTGTACTACAGCGCGATCTTGGCAAGGGGGCACGCTGCGCGCCCCCGTTGCATCCCCCCGGCCTTGGCTCTTCCAGGGCATTGAACCCTTCCAGAGCCAGCGGACCGTATCGCCGTTCCATCGCTCGCAAGGGAGACTTCGCTCTCCCCTGCACCCCATCGATCCTTTCAGGAGGATCAGGGGGCTTTCGCGCCCTGGACCACGACCAAGGAGCGTCCTTGGAGGCATCTTATGCCAATAGCAGCTCTGCCATGCCGTCGAGCCTTCCCTTCACCGCTTTCCAATCGGGCATTTCCGAGCCGAGCAGCTCATAGAATTTTGGCCCGTGATGGTGTTCTCGAAGATGGCAAAGCTCATGCGTCAGGACGTAGTCGATGCAATCCCGAGGAGCCTTAACCAGGGCAGGGTTGAGCGTGATATCGCCGTTGGGGGAGCAATTGCCCCATTGCCGCCTCATGCCAACCAGACGCATTTTCGGCGTGTTACCTACCCACGCCAATTCAGCCGCCACCGTCTCCAATCTCCGGCTCAAGTAGTCGTTGGCGCGCTCCAGGTACCACCGTTTGAGTGCTCCCCGCACTCGGTCGATGTTCGAGTTCGGAACCTGGACGACGATGCGGCCAAGCGCAAGTTTCACCGACGAAAATGAGGTGCCTGACGGCTCTACCTTCAGCCGATGCCTGCGGCCGAGATAGAAGTGGGTCTCACCGCTTACATACTCGCGGGACAGCGCATTGGCCCACAGTTCATCGACTGCATCCTTTTGCTTCTTGATCCATCGAGCGCGTTTCCGGACGGCCTTTCGAACCTCTGCGTCGCAAGCCCTTTCAGGCCTATCCACCTGGATCGTTCCGTTTGGGTGGACATGAATAGCAATCTTGCCACTTAGGTCATGGCGTTCGAAGACTTCGTATTCCAATACCTCATCACCATAGATTAAGCGATCCAACGTCATCGCAGGTCTCCACGCGAGAGACCTACACGGGTGACGTCGATTACCGCCTCAATGACTTCCTTCGCCTTGTCGAGACCGAGCAGTTCGAATAGTTCGGGCAGCAACGCCTTGCGTATTTCCGCTTCAATGTTCTGCGGGTTGAGCGAGTTTTCCGCGACCGCGCTCTTCACGACCCTTTCGATCCGGATGGAGGTATCAGCGAAATCCGACGCCCTTCCGTTCACCAGATCATCGTCACCGGTTTTCATCTTTAGTATTCCGAAGTACGCCCGCGCGTGCTTGTTACCCATCAGGCTCTCGGGGACACCGTCCACCGCCCGTTCATCTACCTGCTTCTCGACATCTTTGAACATCGCATATTGCTTGAACGGGTGGTCGAAGAGGGCAGCCGCCTCGGCAATGGCCTGGAGCAGCAACTCGGAGAAATACACTTGCGCATAAGGATCGTCGGCGAGCTCTTGTTCAATCGTCTTTTTGATCCGGCTCTTAATCAGGTCCGTTTCATTCCGTGTCTTTTCTTCGGACCACTTTTCGGGATCATCATTCACAGCAAGTTCGTTGACGAGAAACGCGCCTTCGGCTTCCTTGACCTCTTGCCCAATTACCTGGCGGTCCACAAGTTTGCGGATTTGGTCTTCATAGGCGCTGTAATCCACCGTCTCCTGGGCATCCCGCCGCGCCGTTGCCCGGAGTTCGCTGAAGAATCTCAGGTCTTTCTTGTAGGTGGCGATCAACGCTTCAGTTACGGACGGGTCCTCGAAGAAGGACCTGCTCGACAGCGCGACCTTCAGGCAGAGCCCGAATTCCGTCAGAGCTTCGTAGAAGTCTTCCCGCACCTTCTGCCGCGTATCGATAAGCTCCCCGTTCTCGTCTTCCTTGTACTGCGGAATGAGGATCTGACGATATTGTTCAGCATCCCCTTCGTTCTCAACATCCTTAAAGATTGCCCGAAGCTCTTCATGCAAGTCCGGAAGCTTCTTGTATTCTGTACTGACCTGCCGATAGAGACCGTCAATATCGTCAATGTCGTATCCGGCTTGTGAGTGGGTCGCCAGGTCCTGGTATTCCTTGAGAGCCGTGTCCAGTTCCTTGAGAATTCCGCGATAGTCGATCAGGAGACCGTATTTCTTTTCCTCATGTAGGCGGTTCACGCGCGCGATGGCCTGAATGAGATTGTGCTGCTTCAGTGGCTTATCGATATAGAGAACCGCATTGCGGGGTTCATCGAATCCCGTCAGCAGCTTATCGACGACGATTAAGATGTCCGGCTTTCCTTCAGTCGAGAAATCGTCGATGACATTGCGTTCGTACTCCTCTGGATCACCCTTGACGTTTTTCGACCACCACTCTTGAACTTCCGGCAGGTCGGACTCGTCCACTTCCTCGTGCCCTTCGCGAGTATCGGGCGGCGAGATGACCACCGCGCTTGTTACCAAGCCCGTCGCGTCGAGCGCCTTCTTGTAACGAATCGCCGAGCGCTTGCTGTCAGCCGCGAGCTGGCCTTTCAGCCCGTTGCCGAGTTCCTTGAAGTTCTCGTTGAAATGAATGGCAATATCCCAAGCGATCATTTCGATTCGGTTTTCCGAACCATAGACGGGGCCCTTTTTGCCGTATTTTTCCTTCAGGTCACTCTTCTGTTTGTCGGATAGGCCTGCCGTGATTTTCTCGAACCAATTATCGATGGCCTTTTCATTCACATCCAGGACGGGTTTGCGCTCCTCATAGAGCAGCGGCGTCACTGCCCCGTCCTCGACTGCCCGCTGCATCGTATAGGCATGAACGATCGGCCCGAACTTGTTGGCCGTCTTTTGGTCCTTTAAGAGCGGCGTGCCGGTGAAAGCGATGTAAGACGCATTCGGCAGCGCTTTCTTCATGCGTTCGTGGCTTTCACCGCCTTGGCTCCGGTGCCCTTCGTCCACCAGCACGACTAGGTTATCGCTGGGGTTGTGGCAGTCCTTTAGTTTGGACGCCGTGTTGAACTTGTTGATGATCGCAAAGATGATCCGCTCGGTTCCCTTGCCAATACGCCGCGCCAGGTCCTTGCCCGACGTTACCTTGGCCCGGCTGCCTTCCTTTTTGTCGGCAATTTCAGAACCGAAGGCGCCACCGCTCAGGAAGGTCCCAGCGAGCTGCTTTTCCAAATCGGTCCGGTCGGTGACCACGATCACCCGGCACTCCTTTAGGCTGTCCTCCATCAGCAAGGCTTTGCACAGGAACACCATGGTGTAGGACTTGCCCGAACCGGTGGTGTGCCAGATCACGCCGCCAGCGCGCCCACCGTCTAGATTGCGCTGGTTGATCCGCTTGATCAGATTCTTAATCCCGAACGCCTGCTGATAGCGTGCCGCGATCTTTCCATCCTTCTTGTCGAACAGGATGAAGAACCGGACAAACTCCAACAGCCGGTACTTGCTCAGCAGGCTGACCAATAGGCGGTCCTGATCTGTCGGCAGTTGCTCCTTCGCCCACAACTCTTCGAAATGCGCGCGAACAGACGACGGGCGGTCCCGAAAAATCGCCGCCTGGTCATCCGCTGCAAGAGGCCGATTTTTCACATCGCGGAACCGGTCTTCGCCGAAGTCCTCATCGCGCCATAGTGACCAGAACTTCTTGGGTGTTCCGGTCGTCGCGTAACGCCCATTGGAACCACTGATCGAGAGCAGCAATTGCGAATAGGCGAACAGATGCGGGATCTCCCCATTTCCCTGATTGCGGATGTTCTGGCTGATCCCTTCGTCCACCATGGATTTGTTGGGGTTCCCCGACTCAGGCCGTTTCGCCTCGATCACAACCAACGGAATGCCGTTGACGTATCCCACCAGGTCGGGCCGCCGCGTGTGCGTACCGTCCGTCGATGCCACCTCAAGCTCTTCCGTCACGATAAAGCTATTCGACCCGGGGTCGTCCCATTCGATGATCGAAATGGTCGGCGAATGTCTCCTGCCGTCTATGAACTCTGTTACCGTCACGCCGAGGGTCAGAACGTGATAAAGCCGTTCATTCGCAACCATCAGCCCTTCGTTCATGGTCGGTGAGGCGATTTCGCGGACGATTTGTTCGATGGCGTTGGTCGAGAGCGGATAGGTCTTGCCCCGGTATGTAAATCGCCGCTTCTTGAGCTCATCGATCAGAACGCCTTTCAACAAGACGTTCTGATTTCCTTCGCGCATCTCCATGCATTCGGCGGGTGGCACATACGTCCAACCAAGCGTCATTAGGGTGTGAAGAGCTGGAATCTTGGCTGCTGCTTCTTCGTGGGTTTGAGGGGTGGTTGTCATGATGACGCTCCCCAGACATTTGCGCTGGAAGCGTCGACATAGTGAAACTCTATGTCGCCTCTACGCTCGACGTAACGAGCAAGGCTCTCCCGAATATGATCCCACCCGTTTTCTGGGCGATGAACACAAAAAACGAACTTATCTATGTCACTCTCGAAGATAGCGTCATAGATATGCACATCGTTTTCGGCGACAGAATGTCCAAAAACGAACAGACTCCCGGTCAGTTCCGATAATCGTTCATAGCAATGGCGCAGGTAAGGTATTGAATATATCTTTGATTTTTTCTGGGAAGAACTTCCCTCTGCGACATATAGCGGCAGTTGTTTGAGCCACCTAATTGATGCGGCGATATCGTCAATAATAGTCGCACTAGTGACTATACGTTTTTGCGTTTCCAGCTGTTCGTTTAGAAAAAGGTGTAATGCACCATGCAAATAGTATGTTGAACAGTGGGCCCGTTCACGAAACGTGCGGAAACCCCTGACCTCATCGCCAAGCCCAAAGCCGTCGCTGTGTTGCCGCGCTTCTGAGTTAAGAACAACCCAATACAACAAAAGATCATAGTTCAGGGTGAATAGGCAACAAAACTTGTTCAGAAACTCTGCGCAAGCCTGATGTTGGGCCTCCGGAACGTCATACTGAATCGCGGGATGTACATCCCGTACCGCATGGATTAGCGCTTCGCGCAGCCCACCTGCGTCATTTCGAAATAGCTCTGATCTGTCGTTTGCTCCGTATGCCGCCTCGATTTTCGCGGCATGTTCCAAAGCGTGCATTACCTCTTCGAAATCGATCGTATTTAGTTCCTCGAAAATTCTTCGAATTGGGCTGCCTGCTTCCAGTCCGGAATGCTCCAGGAGATTGGCATAACTGAAATTGCCACCAGCCTGAGCAATCGAGAATCCGTTTCCGAGCAGAACGCAACGACGTGCGTTAGCCGTTAATTCTAGCGCTTCTGCAAACGTAATCGGGTTAGGCATCGTCATGCCCCCCAAACATTGGCGGAAGCTGCGTCAAAAAACTTTACCTCGAGTGGATTTCGCTGATGCCGCAGCGCAGCCAGCTCCCTGGCACGCCCAATAATTCGCTTGTTGTCATCGAAATCCGGATCACCATAAATTCCGACGTAAAGCGTCTTAAATCGCCCGCGCCCCAGCCTCCGCAAAATGTGGTCGTCGTTTTTTGCAAGAGAATGGCCGTAGATGAAAAAGCAGTGTGTTCCAGTGCCCGCATTTGCCGATAGAACTTTAAGGCATTGGTAAAGATAAGCGTTGTGACGGATTTTAGTTTGCTTCTGCTGACTCTTGCCCTCCGCGACAAACAACGGGAACTTGTCGTGGTTGATCGCGCCACGAGCTTGTTCGATTAGCGAATCGCCTTTCCGTACCCAGGTGTACTTTTGAAGTTGTGCACCGGCGTCGAACAGATGAAGGCCGCCATGAAGATAAAGAACGTCAGCGCTGTGGGCGGACGTCTCGCCCTGCCAGACGACGTAATCCGTATCGGGATCATCTTCATCATTCCCGAAACCGTCGTTTTTCCGAAGTTGCGGTGGGTTTTCATCGAACGGCATGTCGTCATGCATGAGCGCCCAGTAGAGCAGGAGATCGTAGTTCATCGTGAATACGTGGCCACCGCCAGGTGCGAGGAAATGACTCAGGAACTGGCGGCATGCCCAGAACTGCGGATCGGTTACCTCGGCAGGTATCGCCGGATGGTTGGAGGCAATTGTCTGAACCAACGTTTCTTTAACGACTTCCGCATGTGCCGTCATTCGTGAAGCAGCGCCGGGTTTTCCAGTATAAATGGGGGTGATCGTTGCGCTAGTTTCGAGTGCTCGAAGAACGACCTCAAAGTCCTGGGTATTCAATGCCTCAAAGACTTTCTCGATCTCGGGATTAGTTGAAAAATCTGCCTGCTCGTAGAGCCGTTTGTAACTGAAGATTTTCGGCTTGCAGCCGATACTAAATCCGTTGCCAAGAATTAGATGGCGTTTCTTGTGCTGGCTTGAGTCTTCTATCGCCTGCTCGAAAGTAATCAGCTTCGTCATGCTGCATCCTCCAGAACCCTGACCCGCCGCTTGCCAGAAAGGATTTGCTGCATGAGGGCGGCTCTTTCGGTTTTCAGATTCCTCCGCATTTTCTGCAATCCGGTAACCTCTTGATCCATTGTGTCGAGGGCGTCAGCGATTCTCTTTTGTTCCGGGATTCTCGGCAAAGGAACTGGAAGGCTTCCATACTCTTTCGCATTAATGTTTGGCTGTGCTCCCGCGCGAATTGAAGTGCGAACCCACTCCCAATACCGATCAGAGCGGACAAAATTGAACAGAAAATCCGCGTTGAGAACTTTGGGATTTGGTCTGAAACGAATCAAGTAACCAGCGTACGCAATTTCGTCGGATGATTTATGTAGATATGCTTTTCCGACAGTCGCTCCTGATCGGGCGAAAACAATATCTCCATGCTCTAAGAAGCAGCCTTTGGCTTTCGCTCTATCAACGGACTTGGCATCTGTAGAAAGCACGGAGCCTGTGTCTGATACATCGGTGATCCGTAAATATCTCGGCTGAGATGATGATAAAGGGATCGCAGGTGCATTTGCACCGTACGCTGCCTTGACGAGACAGCATTCTTGAAGCTTCCCATTGTCCCAAACCTGATCTTGAAATTTGGGAAAACGCACCTTGCTGGAAAGGAGTTGCTGCATCAGCGCCTTTTTTTGGGCTTGGCTGTTGGCGATGAGTTTTTCGACGGTCTCGATCGCCCGGTCCCAGGTGGCCAGGATTTCGGCAATTTTTTGCTGTTCTGGGAGTGGTGGCAGCGCGACCGGGATTAGAGAGAAATCCTTAAAATACAGGCGCAGCCTGTCGCTGGTGAGGCCGTAGGAATACGCCCAAAACAAATAGATAAACCTAGGGGATTTGAATAGATATGCGGCGAACTGGCTATTGATGCGGGCCGTTGGCTTTAGGACAATATATGCGGGACTGACAATGGCGTCATAATCTGCAAGGCCGGAGGCACCCTGCCACATCCGCATCATGTTGTAGGCAATGTCACCTTTGTTAATGAGAAGATGCCCTTCGGCTTCAAGGTTCGTATCCGTCTTTCGATCAAGCGTGTCCCGGTGAACCAAGCCATCGTTCATAGTAACCGAAACCGTGGGGAGCCCAGGAGCACCCTTGTCCCTTCGGCTCTCGAATAGGTTTCCGAGTCTCTCTTCGGTCCACCCCTCAGGAGCCATATCCCAGCTCCTTCAGATACCCGTCCATCTTGGCTTCCAGGTCCGCCAGTTCCGCCTTTAGGACTTCGCGTTCCTCGCGCACAGCCATCAGGTCGATTTCTTTCTCCTCCTCGAACGTGTCCACGTAGCGGGGAATGTTGAGGTTAAAGTCGTTCTCCGCGATTTCTTCGGGCGTTGCGAGATAGGCGTACTTGTCGATGCTTTCACGCGCCTCGTAGGTTTCGACAATCTTGGCCACGTTGTCAGATGAGAGCCGGTTCTGATTCTTGCCGGAGACGAATTCGCGGCTGGCATCGATGAAGAGGACATTCTTGTCCGCCTTCTTCTTCCTGAGCACCAAGATGCAGGCGGGAATGCCGGTGCCGTAGAAGAGTTTTTCCGGCAGGCCGATGACGGCATCGAGCAGGTTTTCCTCGACCAGCTTGGTTCTGATCTTGCCTTCCGCAGCACCCCGGAATAGGACCCCGTGAGGGGCAACCACGGCCATGCGGCCGGATTTCGGCTTCATGGTTTCGACCATGTGGAGGATGAAGGCGTAGTCGCCCTTGGTCTTGGGCGGAATGCCCCGCTTAAAGCGCTTGAACTTGTCTCCGTCGGCCTTGTCCTGGCCCCATTTTTCCAGGCTGAACGGTGGATTGGCGACGACGATATCGAAGTGCTTTAGACCGCCCGAGTTGTCCAACAGCTTGGGCGTTCGGATCGTGTCGCCCCATTCAATTTTGTGGTTGTCCTCGCCATGCAGGAACATGTTCATCTTGGCGAGCGCCCAGGTGCTGCCGATGGATTCTTGCCCATAGAGGGCGTATTTTTTTGAACCGCCGAAGTTCCGCGTGATCAACTGCCCGCATTTCATCAACAGCGACCCAGACCCGCAGGTGGGATCGCAAATCTCTTCCCCTTCCTTGGGCCCCATCAGTTCGGCCATGAGTTCGGAGACTTCCGGCGGCGTGTAGAACTCGCCCGCCTTGCGCCCGGCATCAGCGGCGAAGTTCTTGATCAGGTATTCATAGGCATTGCCGATGATATCCAGCTTACCTATGCGGCTCGGGCGCAGGTCCAATTCCGGCTTGGCGAAGTCCTCCAACAGGTGGCGCAGCAGGTCGTTTTTCTGTTGTTCCTCGCCCAGCCGGTTGGAGTTGAAGCTGATGTCCTGGAAGACGTCGCGGAGTTTACCGAGATTTGCTTCCTCGATGGCGTGGAGCGCCTTGTCGATCCGCTCGCCCGTGCCTTTTTCGTGCCGCCGCGCGTGGAGGGCATAGAAGCTGGCGCCCTCAGGCAGGACGAACCGCTCGTTTTTCATCAGCTCGGCAATGAGTTCCGGGTGATCGCCGTGTTGCGCCTTGTAGGCGTCGTAATGGTCCTGCCACACATCGGAGATGTATTTCAGGAAGAGCATGGTCAGGACGTAGTCCTTGTAGATGTCCGGTGAGACCGTGCCCCGGAAAGTGTCACACGCTTCCCAGACCCGTCGGTTGATCTCTTCTTGTTTGATTCCAGTGTTCATTCTTGAACTCCTTTCCGTTTAAAGAGCCCAAGAGCGAGGGCGTCTGTTTGTTGTTTTCGGTTAATGATTAGATTTTCGAGGAGCCGTCGCTCAGCCAACGCGGCACGGGCGAACTCGATAATCGTGCATTGTGTCTCCATGGGCGGGACGACGATCCGCAAATCTTCCAGCGCCTGACGGCGGATGTTGCGGATGTGCGATCCAGTCGCGGCGGCGTCCAGTTGCTGTTGCACGGGAGCCTGGTTGATTTGCCACGCAAGGAACGGGGGCAGCAGGTCCACGCCGTCTTTCACGCTGACGACGAAGAAATGAGGCGAACAGACCGCACGTTTTGGCGAGCCTTCCACCAGAACTGCGTAATTGTTGGCTCCTCGGGCCGCGAACAAGACGTCGCCACTAACCAGGAAACGAGGAGCCTTTCGCCCCGGCAAGACAGTTCTTACGGCACCGTCCCAATCGATGCCCCTTTCTGGGCTCGCATTCCGCATTTGCGCGACAACCGTATCTCCGTGCGGGTGGTCTTCGATAGAACCTCGAAATGGAAAGCCCGCTGTGACAGCGGCAGCGTCCGCCAGCGTTATGGAATATTTTGCATCATCACTCATGATGCAGAAGAACTTATGCTGTCCCAACTCGCGAGTCAACAAAAATTTTGCATCATCGAGTTTGACGCAGTTATTTTTGTCATAATACCGTGTGTTGGGCTGATTGACTCCCAGAGAGCACTATAGTACTATTAGTGCTAAGGGTAACGAAAGGTGCATCCATGCAGATTGAAATTGACTTTGACGTATTCAAAGAGCTGACCGCGCGGCGGAAAGCCGAGGCGGTGACCTACAACGACGTTGTCCGCGAGCTGCTCGGACTGAACAAGGCGAAGGGTGCGGCTGCCGACCTTGAAGCTTTTGAGGTTTGGGTTTCAAAGGGTGTGTCTTTCCCAATCGGTACCGCGTTTCGAGTCCGCTATAAGGGAGAGATGCATTATGGCGAGGTCCAGAAAAACGGGATCAACGTCAACGGCGATCTTGCCAGCAGTCCATCCGATGCTGCGCGCATTGTCACAGGAAACAATGTCAACGGTTGGCGGTTTTGGGAGTGCAAGCTTCCTGGCCACACGAAATGGCAAAAAATCGACTCGCTTAGAAGCCACTGAGGGTCTGTATGACCAGTTCTTAACTCGACGCGTCCGGCTTGTGCCGGACCGGGCTCTCGTGCACCGAGCCCGCAAGCGGTCTCGGCCATTCGGCTTCGATCCCTCGCGCTTGATGGCTAAGGGGCTTCGCCCCTCGCGCAGGCCAGGGCGCGGTCTCCCGAGGCTCCGCGCTTCGCTTGTGCGCCCGCCGCGCTGATCCTGGCCTTTGCTACCCCCATCCTCGCCGGAAGCAGGGTTGCAGCCGCAACCCATTTCTATTGGGTTCTACCTCTCGAAGTCCCTGCCGCGCGTCTCCCGGCCTGTTCGGGCCTTGCCGCTGCGAAGCCGTTCCAGGCGCTCGCGGTGGCCGTCCTTCATGTCACGGTAGGCGGCGATGTCGAGCCGCAGCTCCTGTGTTCGTTCTGTTGACGCTGCCCTTACACTCTTGAACTGCTCCTGGAGCGCGCGCCTTTGATCGAGGTGACGGAATACCAGCGCGTCCTTCTCCCGCCGGTCGCGCAGGAAGGCCGCATAGGCCTCATGCTCGTTGCGTTCCTGAATTTGTTTGCGTCTACCGGTGACACGATCAAGCAGCCCGCGAAGACCGCCATTGAAACGCGCCTGGCGGGCCTGCGTTTCGGCCTGCCAGCGGCGTTCATGCCGCTCTGAGAGCGCCTGACGCTCGCCCCGTTGCCTGTGAATCAGCCCAGCATGTTGTTTGCGGGTTTCGGCCAGACGGTCGGCAAGCGCTTTGTCCTGTTGCTCTCGTAGTTTTGTGAGATTGGCTTCCATGTCGCGGGCCATCTGCGTTCTGGCCTGGTCAACGGAGGGAAGCGACTTTGCATCCTTCAATTTGGCGCGGACCTCCTTCGTGCGGATTCCGACCCACTTCGAGACCGCGTAGGCCTCGCCCCGGTGATCGATGGCGACAAAGCCTCGGCGATCTCCACGAGCTAGGATGTAGCCGCGCTCGTTCAAAGCATGGGCAAAGGCAACCTGCGTGTCGCTGACCGCCCAGCAGTCCTGGAATGTTGTCTTGATCTCGCGCGGGTCCCGGCCATGGCGTTTGGCTTGTTGCCATTCCGCGAGCGTGAAGTTGCGCGGATCGCGCTCTTTCGCATTCATCAGCCCGTGCGGCATGGTCCAGCCGTTCTCACGATACAGCTCGCGGGATACGTCCTTTAGCTTCAGTTTGGAGTAGGGCAGCGGCACCGCCTTCATGGCGTCCGCATTGATGCGCGACCAGACAACATGGCAGTGTCTGCGCCCCTCTTTCTCATGGAAGACGATGGCGCGGGGCTGGCCGGAAAGACCCAGTTTCGCTTCGGCGCGGTCCGCCGCGCTCTCGAAAACCTCTGTCCTGACATTCTCACCCGGCGGCGGGTTCAGGCTCAGCGAAAAAAGGAACTGCTTGCAGCGCGTGCCACGGCTGACTGCATAGGCTTCGCTCAGCGCTTCTGCCAGGGTCTCCGAGGCAAAGCCGCGCAGCTCGTGAACCTCGACATGCTCATTCTCGTCTTTGAGCAGGTGCAGAGCCAGGTCCTTTGCACCGCCGCGCTGATTACCAACCAGGATCATCAGCTGCGCACTCCGAGTGCGGCGATTAGCGCAGAGCGCATATCGGCGATGGCGTCGCATGCTTCGCGAAGGTCTTGCGCGACTTCAGGGCCGAGATCGAGCGTGCCCGTATTCAGGGCCTTTGCGATCTGGTTCATGTTCGAAGCCAGGCGCGACTTGCCGAGTTCCGCCAGCAGTCGGGCGGTCGTTTCCTGATCCACGCGTGGACGCCGGGAGCGGCGTCGCTTGTCCGCAGCCTCGTCCAGGAGCCGGGCGCGGATGTACGCGCCGAGGGGCTTCTGGCCTGCCTCGGCTTCGAGGCGGCTGCGCTCCTCTGGCGTGAAGCGGATTGAGAACGGTGCTGCGGCCTTGGCCGGACCCTTGGAGGCAAGCTTTGTAGCGGCCTCCTGAAAGGCCGTTCCGAGACCGCCGCCGCTCTGTGAGCCGTCAGCATGTCTCATGGCGACGGCTCCCGAAAATCAATGCCAGCGGCCTTTAGATGCTCATTCCAGTCTTGTAGGGTTTCGAGGAGGCGGTTCGAAGTTTCTCCTTCGAGGCGCGCCATTTTCTAAGGTAAATCAGACACTTGTTAGTCATCTCTTTTGAGAGGTGCTGCTTACGTGGGAAACTCGAGTAAGCAGGCGGAGTAATGCAGGAAGTTGTCGCCGGCGGGCTTGGTGGTATCCCGTTTCAGGGTCAGATGCATGCGCTCGTGGCGGCCGTTCTGCTGCGGTTTGCCGGGCTTGATGCGCTCGATCTCGATGCCGAGCCTGAGCCACCAGACGGCCAGGCGCGAGAGGCCATAGAGGGCGTTGGGGCTGGCGAAGGGCACGCCATTGTCGGTGCGGATGGCGCGCGGCAAGCCGAAATCCTTAAAGACCCGCTCAAAGACGGTGAAGGCATATGACTCCTTGGTCGAACTCAAGGCGTCACAGGCCAGCAGGTATCGGCTGTGATGATCGGAGACGGTCAACGGATAGCAATAGCGCCGGTCGGTAAGCATGAACTCGCCCCCGGTGATCTGGCATAGTCCGCGCACCAGAAATCGTTGGGCTGACGCGAGGCCGATAGCGCCGTGCCCGGAGCGCGGCGGCGTGTTCCCTTGCCGCGTCGGACCAAACCGTGCCGATCGAGCACCACATGGACCGTGCTGACCGCCGGCGTGTGGACATCCGGACAGCGCCGCGCCA
Source organism: Pseudomonadota bacterium (assembly GCA_039819185.1). Lineage (GTDB taxonomy): Bacteria > Pseudomonadota > Alphaproteobacteria > Rhizobiales > Tepidamorphaceae > JBCBSK01. Next base: position 15,061 of record JBCBSK010000009.1, read on the forward strand.
ACACTTCGCCATCGAGCAATCTGGCCACGAAACGAACGCGCTCATCCATCGGGCTACGCTCCTTCCACGGCATCCCGGGCTCCCCCAGAAATGCCAAAGTGTGTAACCCATGTGTCCGGTATGAAATGTCACCTATGTCTCGGTAAGCACAATATAAATACGAACGTCGTTCGCCGCCGATTCTACGCCATTTGAAGCCGCCAGAACCCGCAGCAGCGTATCTTTCGGTCCCATGATCCGGACTTCGCGTTCGGAGACCTCGACGCGCTGCGCAAGCGCGCGCAGATGATCCCGCCGATAACCGCCGTCGCTACCCCGCATCCGGCGGCGCGCAGCCTGGGCGAATCTGTCCAGGTCGCATTGTCACAGGAACGGATGCGTGTTGCAGAACTTCCCAGGATCGGGTCGAAAGTCATGCAGCCAAGGCAGCTAAGCACCAGTAGTTCATGGCTTCGGCTCGGCAGTTACGCAGTGTTTGGCGGAAGATCAGATGTCGCTGACTGTTGAAGGTGTTGTAAACCGCAGAGTGCATTGACAGGAACAGCTGAGCTGAACCGTGCGATTTCATCCGTTGCATCATTCGCTCGCGACGACGGTTTGGCTGATGTGAGGCTTCAGCCCGATTGTTCTACCGCAGTCCCCGTTCGTGGAGTGCTGAAAGACTCAAAACGCTGAGAGCGGCTCCATAGGAGTGCAGCTTGTCGGTTGTGATCACGCTAGGTGCAAAGCCCTGCTTCTTCAGCAGAGGGCGCATCAACTTGACTGCTGCCGCCCGGATCCTCCGACGCTGGACGAGGATCTCAAAAACCTGTCTACAGCCCGCCAAACATAGAGCTGCTTTCCGGAGATCTGAATGACCATCTCGTCGAGATGCCAGCGGGAACTTGGCCTGTTCCGAAACCGTCGCAAGCGGCGCGCAATCTGCGGGCCAAACTTCTCCACCCACCGCCGAACCGTCTCGTAGCTAACGTCAACACCGCGTTCCGCCATGAGGTTCTCGACATCGCGATAGCTCAACGTGAACCCGAGATACAGCCAAACAGCATGCTGAATGGTAACGGCAGGGAACTGGTGGCGCTTGTGGGACATGCAATGCATCAACAGGTGCTATCAGCTATGTCGCCAGTTGGTGTGGTTCGTGTGACAGTACCGTTTCACGGGATGACCGAGGGGCCGGTTGATGGCTAAGCCCAGCGCATCTGTCCGCTGACCGCCAGCCCCGGCAAGTTGTAGACGGCTTATACTGGTTTCACTATTGATTAGCCTGGGTTCATGTACGACGCGATTGACTTGTTCGGCGGATGGCCAAAAAGATCCTACGGAAATGGGGGCGCGCCATTGCAGCGCTTGTCGGCTTCTCCGCCCTAGTTATCGCAGACAGGACTGAGTTGGACGCCGCGACCGCGCTGGCGCAAACGGGGCCGTCGCCGTCGGCCGAGGACTATCGTCAGGTCGTTCAGGCCCGCGGCATTCAAAGCGATATTGTCTATCCGGGCCAACTCGTAGAGCTGACCGAAGAAGCGCCGCTGGAGCAAGAAGCGCCAACGGTCAGCAGCGAGCCTTCGCCTGTCGAGACGCCCGCGCCAGCTGGCTCGACTGACCCTCCGTCTATGCGCTGGATCGTGCTAGCGGTGGGCGTGGCGATCCTGGTGCTCCTCGGCATTCTAGTTTTTCGAAACGGAGCCGGGGTCGGCGTGGCATTCAGTCGGGGCGATGCGAAGGACCGGCCGGCTCGACGGCCAAAAGCGGTCGCGTCGAAGACCGCGGTCGCTGCGACGGCCCGGACGCCTGACGATGCCCTTCTGCAAGAGCTGCGCGACATGCCGGATCAGCGCGAGGCCATGCATCGGCTGCTTGTTCATATACTGGCCAAATCGGCCTCATTGACAGGGCTTCGACCCGGCCGAAGCTGGACGGCGCGTGACACGATCAGGTCCGTGCCGGAGGGCTGGTCGCACTTGGAAGCGCTTCGACACATTGCCGGACAGGCGGAACTCGCCTGGTTCGGCGGCCGCGATATCGATCGGGACTCGTTCGAAGCCTGCCTTGATCTTGCGCGGCCGATCCTTTCCGGGGTGAAGGGTGCATGACCCTGCGAGAAGCAACCTCTGTTGACCAAGGTCGCCCACCGGGTCGGCTTGGCGCTGCGGTTGTTGCGATCGTCCTCCTCACGGCCGTCGCGCTGCTCTATTTCGGCGATTTCACCCGTGCCAAACCTGTCGATCAATCGGCGATCGGGCTTGAAGGGCTGTCTGTCTGGCTAAACCACAACGATATCGATGCACGGCTGTTCTATGGCGGTGAGGGGCTGGATGCGGACGATGTCGGGCTGCGCGTCCTGCCGCTCTATGACGTCAATCTTGGCTTCGATCCCGACGACCAGCGCACGCAAGCTGAACAGGAGGCAGCGGACAATCTTCGCGAAATGACCGAAGATGTCTTGTGGTCGAAGATCCGGTCAGTTCCCACCCTCGTGATATTGCCGAAGTGGCGCTGGCAGATGCCTGAGATCGGTGTCGCCGATCGGGCTTTCTTGATCGACCAAGGCGGCATTAATGCCCTCGTAAACCGCCAGTTTACAGCCGCTGGGCGTGTTCAGCGCCCGTGGGAGAGCAGGGCAGTCTTGGAAAATGCAGAGGGGTCGGAGATCGTCTTGCATCAACCGCAGTTCGTCGAGGCTGGCTCGTGCGATCCCGTTTTTGGCGACCGAGACCGGATGCTCTTGGGCCGGTGCCTGGGGGACCGAGGTACCACCTACTGGTTGCTGTCGGATCCTGACCTTCTGGACAATCATGGCCTAACCCAGGGCGACAACGCAGGCGTCGCACTTTCCCAGCTTCCAAAATTGGCGTCCAGCGGTCCCATTCTGATCGATCTGACAACCCGGATCTGGACGTTCACGACCCTGGAAGCACCACAGCGAGGGTGGGCCGATCTGGCGCGGTTCTTTGACTTTCCCTTCTCGATCATTTGGGCGGGTCTGGCCGTCCTGGCCGCTTTCGTGTTGTGGCGCGCTTGGTGGCGGTTCGGCCCGATTGAGCAAGAGAGCGACGAGACTACCGCGCCGCGCGCCTCCCGCGAGGTCTCCATCGACGTAAAGGCTCGACTGCTGCGGCTGACTGGCCACGACGCCGCGATCGTCCGCAACCATATCGCCGACCGACTTCTGGCCTTGTCCGGAGAGATTATCGGCCCTCGTCGTTTGCCGACCGATGGCAAGCTGGAAGCCCTCCTCAAGGTGGTTTCTCATCGGTCCTCATCGCTTGCCGTCGACTTAAGAAACGCCATTGAAAACGCTAGAAATCTGGAAAAATCGTCGACCAATGAACTGCTGAGCTTTGTCGACCGAGTGAACGAATTGATTGCAAGGACTCGCGATGAATTTGGAAAGCCTAAGGGCCACCGCTGATCGTATCCGCTCCGAGATCGGCAAGGCTGTACATGGCCAGGATCGCGCGGTCGGGCTGCTGTTGGTAAGCCTGTTTGCCCGTGGGCACAGCCTGATCGAGGGGCCACCCGGGACCGCCAAGACATTATTGGCGCAGAGCTTGGCGGCCGCTCTGCATCTGGATTTCGGCCGCATCCAGTTCACGCCCGATCTCATGCCTGGCGACGTGCTCGGTGCCAACATTTTCGACTTCTCCAGCAACGAGTTTCGGCTGACGAAGGGCCCGGTGTTCACCGAGATCCTGCTCGGTGACGAGATCAACCGCGCGCCGCCTAAGACACAAGCAGCGCTGCTTCAGGCCATGCAGGAACGCGTGGTGACAATTGACGGCACGGACTATCGGCTTGGCCGGAACTTCATGGTCGTGGCGACTCAGAACCCGATCGAACATCAAGGCACCTATCCGTTGCCCGAAGCTCAGCTCGACCGCTTCTTGTTCAAGCTCGATATCACCTTCCCGGACGGCCAGGCTGAATTTGAGATTTTGCGACGGAACGCGGGGCAGTCCTTGGACCACGAATCGCGCGGCGCGCAGGTTCAGCCCGTCATCAGCCGAACTGAGATCGACGAGGCTTGTTGGCTCGTCGACAACATCCGGCTGGACGACACGATCATCGGCTATGCCCTGGCCCTGGCGCAGGCAACCCGGTCTGATCCGGATATTCAGTATGGTGTCTCCACTCGCGCGGCTGATGCTTTGTGCTCTGCCGTCCGGGCGAACGCGGCGCTTGAGGGCCGCGACTATGCGATACCGGACGATGTGAAGGTTCTTTTCACACCAGCGATGCGCCATCGGATCGTGCTGAGCCCAGGTGCAGATCTGGAGGGGCGGACGCCGGATGAGATTCTGGCGAATATCATCGATCAGATCGAGGCGCCGCGCTAATGCGGCCGACACGGCGTCTTCTTCTCCTGTCGTTCGCTGCGCTTGTTCTGTCGGTTCTGATCGCTGTTGTCACAACGGCTCCGGCTTCGGTCGCGATCTTGCCTTGGGCGCTGCTTTTCGTCGCCTTCGTCGTGGATTTCGCAGCCGGCCGGCGAGGTGGGTTTCTGTCTCTGTCCAGCGACCTGCCCGCAGAAATCTTCGTTGGTGAGACAGTTACCGTCATGCTCGATGCGGTGAACAGGACAGGCACGGCACCGGCTGGTCTTACCTGCCGGATAGCGGTGCCAACGGGACTTGACGCGCCTGGCGAGACAAAGTTCGAAACTACGCCGCAGGGGGCGCAAGCGGCGTTTCCACTTACAGCGCGCCGTCGAGGTGTTTATCGGATCGAGCGCGTCTGGCTCCGCTGGACCGGCCCTGTGGGCCTAGTCGAGTTCATACCGTCCACCAGCATGGACTTGACGGTTGTCGCTGTCCCCAATGTTCGGCCGATACGGTCCGGTCAGATCGACGTGCTGGTCCGCTCAAGCCTTTACGGTGCGAAGGAGAATGTCCTCAGGGGCGACGGGTCGGACTTTCACCAGCTGCGCGATTTCACCCAAGGCATGGATGTCAGGGCGATCGACTGGAAGCGGTCGGCCCGCCACCGCTCACTGGTCGCCAAGGAGATGCGTGCGGAACGCAACCACCAGATCGTCTTGGCGCTCGACAATGGCTATCTAATGCGCGAGGAGCTTTCTGGTGTGCCCAAGATCGACCATCAGATCAGTGCCGCCCTTGCACTCGCCTGGGCAGGTGTAATCGGCGGCGACAAGGTTGGGCTGTTCGCCTTTGACGCCCGACCGCGCCTCTACTTGCCGCCGGAGCCAGGCAGGGCCGCCTTCACCCGGATTCGCACCCATTCGGCCGAGCTTGACTACAAGGGCGTTGAGGCCAATCACACGCTGGCCATCGCGCATCTGCATCAAAAGCTCAAACGCCGCAGCCTGATCGTGGTCTTCTCCGATTTTGTCGATTCCACGACGGCCGAGTTGCTGGTCGAAAACATTGCCGTTCTCAACAAGCTTCACGTCATCATTTTCGTTACCTTGGGCGATCCGGCGTTGAGGAGCGTGGCCGCCAAGGCGGCAACCACCCTGACCGATGTTGCACTGGCGGTTTCTGCCGAGCAGTTTTTGAAAGAACGGCGCCTGGTGCTGGAGCGGCTTTCGCGAATCGGCGTGATGTGCATCGAAGCCGATCCCAGGCAGATAACGCCGCAACTGATTTCGACCTATTTGACGATCAAGGCGCGCGAATTGATATGAACGGGCGCGTCGATCTCATTCGTTCCGCCCGGTTTCGGGTCGACCGAGAGGCTGGATGGAAACGTCTGGACACGCTTGTATCCCAGGTCGAAAGGCGCGGCTTGCGATCGCTTGCTTTCGCTGATGCACGAGATTTGGCTGAGCTTTATCGCCAAGCCATCAATTCGCTTTCGGTTGCGCGCGAGATCTCCCTTGATAGATCGCTGCTCGACTATCTGGAAGCGCTGTGCTGCCGCGCCTATCTCGCCGTCTACGCGCCCCAGCAGACTTTGCGCGGCGTGTTATGGCGCTTCATATCCCAGGGCGCCCCGGCGGCCGTTCGCCGTTCCGGCGCTGCGATCGGTTTGGCCACTTTGGCGATGACCCTTGGCGGTGTGATCGGCTTCCTGCTCTTTTTCGACGACCCGACCTGGTACAACACCTTCGTTCCAGGCTCGTTACAGGGCGGGCGGACGCTCTCCTCATCGCGCGATGAGCTGCTGGAGGTGATTTATCCGAGCAGCATTCATGGCTCGGGCGGGCTGGGCACCTTTGCCAGCTATCTGTTTTCGCACAACACCCAGGTGGCGATCCTCGCATTTTCGCTGGGCATTATCGTCTGCGTGCCGAGTTTTGCCCTCGGATTGTATAACGGCCTGATCCTCGGAGCGTTCGCGGCGCTGCATGTAGACCGCGGCATCGGCGTCGACCTGCTGGGCTGGCTTTCTATCCACGGCGTGACGGAGATTGCCGCGATCATCATCACCATCGCCGGGGGCTTTCGATTGGGCCTGGCGGTGCTGTTCCCTGGCCAGCTTTCCCGACGCGCGGCCCTTCGGCGCGAGGGGCGGGACGCCGCACAGCTGGCCATCGTTGCGGCCATGATGCTGCTGGTCGCGGCCATACTCGAAGGCTTCGCCAGGCAGCTTGTGACGGATCTTGCGGCACGTCTGGTGATCGGCTGGGGCATCGGCCTGCTCTGGCTGGCCTACTTCCTGCTCGCTGGGCGTCGCCCGGCATCGTCATCATGACCGATGCAGCGCGACCATCGGTCACGGTGAAAGGGGCTCGTCAGACTTCGGGCCCGCGCTTGATAGAGGATTTTGTGCCCCCGGAAGGCGTCCCCTTGCATTTTGGCGTAGCGCGGCTGGGCACGCGGTTTGGCAGCCAGATAATCGACCTCTTGATCACGGGCGGCCTGTGTATCGCACTGATCCTGGTCCTGGCCTTGTCGAACAGTGTGACGGGAACCACCTTGAGCGCAGTATCCGCTTTGCTGTTTTTCTTCATCCGAACGCCCTATTACGCAGCCGCAGAGCTGGTCTGGAACGGGCAGACGCTCGGCAAGCGCCTGAGCCGCATAAGGGTCATCTCCGGTAATGGCCGCAGCCTGACGCCCTATCAGATCGTGGTGCGCAATCTGATGCGCGAGGTCGAAGTCTTCGTTCCAGGGACCATGCTGATTGTGGTGTCAGAACTCGACGTGATCGAGTTGGCGTTGCTGCTCGGCTGGATTGCCGTCGTCATCGCCATCCCGCTGTTCAATCGCAGGCGGCAACGTCTCGGCGACATCATCGCGAATACCTACGTCATCCGGCTGCCCGAGGCTGTGCTGTTGCCAGACCTATCCCTAAGCAAGAGTGCCACCCCATCGACCGAGCGACCGCGCTACGTGTTTCTCCCTAATCAGCTTGACCACTATGGCGCCTACGAGTTGCAGGTGCTGGAAAAGGTCTTGCAGTCCAGGCCGTCAGGCGGCGAGGGTATGCTCAAACGCCGACGCGATGACCTCAGGGCAATCGGCGACCGAATCCGCCGCAAGATCAACTTCGGCGATCCTGTTGATCCGGATGACGAGGAAGCGTTTTTGACAACCTTCTACGCCGCGCAGAGGGAATATCTAGAGAAGAAACAGCTATTCGGCGAAGTGCGAGAAGATAAGTATCACGCAGAACGGTGAGTTTCGGGAACAGCCGCTGGCCAGCTCACGTTCGAGGGCTAATTGCATTAAGTCGCAGAAGATAACCCGGTTGACACTCACGCTGCTGTGATTGATTGATGAAAGAGCGAGCCGCCACGGCACACCAGTTCAGGCGCAGATGCGGTGACTCTCGATGAGACCTAGGGGAGACAATCGGTGACGAATGCGGCCACCAACATCAACATCCGGCCACCCTTTGGGGTAGGCACCATTGTTGGAGATAGTTTCAGGCTGTTTTTCAGCCGTTTCAGCGTGTTCTTCCTGTTGGCGTTCGTACCCACCCTGGCGATCGATCTTCTGCTCTGGCTGATCATTGGGCGTGAGGCCATTTTGCTGGCCGACAACCCCGTCATGTTGGAAAGGTTCTTATCGGCGCCCGAACTTGTCCTGTTCTACGTTCTGCCATTTGTCGGCTACAGCTTTGCAACGGCGCTGATGGTGCTTGCGGCTTATGATGCCCGGATTGGACACCATGCAAGGATCGGAGCCTATTTTGCGGTGGCGGTCAGCCGGACGGTGCCGGTTCTTCTGGTCTCAATTGTTGTGTACATTCTGGTCGCGCTTGGTCTGATTTTGTTGATCATTCCTGGTCTCTATGTTGCAGCCATGCTGTCAGTCGCAGTCACCATCGTCGTGGTTGAGCGCTTGAGCTTCGGCGCCATCGGGCGCAGCGCTGACCTTACGCGCGACTATCGGTGGCCAGTCCTCGGCACGATCATCGTATTGTTTCTGTGTGTTCTCGTTTTCGGATTCGTACTCGGCTTCGCTGTCGGTCTGATCCAGTCATTGGTCGGGGTTTCTCTTCTTACCTCTTTGATCCTGTTTGCGGCGGCGTCGGCCGTACCTAACGGAATCCTGGCGATCGGCTATGTCCTGATCTACGCCAGGCTGCGTGAGATAAAGGAAGGAACAACAGTACAGTCGCTGGTCGAGGTCTTTTCGTGAGGGCCCCCCTCGACATCGGGTCCATTCTCGGAGGCACCTTCAGGATCTTTTTCAGCCGCCTTCCGATGCTGTTCCTGATGGCATACCTGCCAACGCTTTTGGCGCAGCTTGCTATCATGTGGATCATCGGTGGGTTTCGCGTTCAGCTGGTGGCGGATCCTGGCAGCGTCGGACTGAGCACATCTGCGACTTGGACGGTCTTTGCGATCGTGTTGGGCCTGCTGATGGTTGGGTATGGCTTTGCGACAGCACTAATCGTGCCGGCTGCCTATGATGCACGGCTTGGGCATCGGTCGCGGCTTGCCGCCTATGTTGGCGTCGGACTGGTTCGCTTTGTGCCGGTCGTGCTGATTTCGGTGGTGGTGTTTGCCTGCCTCTTTCTAGGCAACCTGGCGATCTACTTCGTGTTCTCCGCGGTCATCTCAAGCATCGCGAGAGTTCTCGGGTCAGGCGCAGGTGTCTTACTGCTCTTGGCGGCCATTCCGGCGATTTATTGGGCTGCCATGTTCTCCCTTGCGGTCGTCGCAATCGTGGTTGAGCGGGTCGGAATTGGCGCTATTGGTCGCAGCATTCACCTTACCAAGGACTACCGCTGGCCAGTCGTTGGAACGATCATCTTGTTAGGCTTGTGTGTGGGGATTGTCGGATATGTCCTCGACTTCGCGATGACCCGACTTATTCTCGCGGCCGGAATTCAGCAGTTCTGGCTTTTCTTCCTCACGAGTGCTGCAACGATGGCGATTCCGATGGGCCTGATGTCGGTCGGCTTGGTCTTGCTCTATGCGAGACTGCGAGAAATCAAGGAAGGAACCTCGGTCCAATCACTAGCGCAGGTTTTTGATTGACCTTCAGGCCTCAAGCTATCGCCTAGACAGGGTGCCGTGCGAACCATTCGCTGCCTAGGGCGAGGCAGACCACCAACGCGCCGACATGGCCGAATAGCCTAGGCCAAAGGTGCTGGAACCGACCCCTACAACCGTACCCATCGGCATTGTCACAAGAACCGCGGACATTGATTGGGAAAGCTGCCAAAAACTCGCCGCCGCGCGTGCCTGGGAAAACAGCTTCGGCGGCCGCACCTTCTTGGAGCTGCTCCAGTAATTCGATCACCGGCAACCCTATCGGACGGACCGACGCGCGCTCCTTGGAGTCCGAAAGCCTGAGGCAACTATTCTCGAAATCGACGTCGCTCCATTTGAGCGAATTGATCTCCCCACGACGACATCCCGTGAGGGCCGGCAAGCGGATGATGGCAATAGTTGGTGCGAGTTCGGGATCGTCGCTCACGGCCTTGAGGGCCTTGCCGAGTCCCCGATATTTCTCTTCGCTTAGCCGACGGTCGCGCACCTGATCTTTCGGCTTCCTTATTCCGTGCGCGACACTGTGCTCAATGATCCCCATGCTGACGGCATAGGTGAGCATGGAGCCCGTGAGGCCGACGCCTTTGCTCGCCGTCCCAGGGCCGCCGCGCAGTACGGAAACGCCCCGCTTCTTGACAGTCTTCCGAACGGCGGCCGTCTTCCCGGCAATCACGTCGTTCATCATTCTAGGGCAGTTTTGACCGACCATTCCGAACCTCTTGGTTCGAAATGGTCGGTCATCGCTTGTCTATTGATTGACGCGGCTTCCACTGGAGAGTGGAGCCATCGCCTCTTTCCGGTCAGTCTCGGGCGTCCAGACTCCATGAAAGCCAATCGCATAGCGCCGCAAGCGCCCGGCCGCACTATATTGGATGACGTAGCTGCGTTTTCCGGACACGCGCAGACCAAAGCCGGGCAGATCGTCGTCCCAAACGACGTAATCCTTATCGCGGATCTCAACGGCGTCGACGAAGCGTTTCGTGAGCTTTACCCATCTGAAGGCGGACCTTTCCGATCGGCCCTCAGCCCTGCTTCTCGCATAAGCACTACGCAAGCAGCAGGGAGAAAGCTGCGATCTGTTTTTGGATAGAAGCTTCGGAGCGAATATCTGAAAAGACAAGGCAGATCAGTCGGTTATCGCGCTCTATCGTGCACTTAGGAAAGGTATCGGTACATCCTCCGAAGGCAGAGGTCACAGGTTTGAATCCTGTCGGGTGCGCCAGATTTCTTAAGAAAAATCATTGACATAGTCAGCCCGAGGCCTTCGCGAGGAAAGCCGGACTCGGCGTTTGGCACAGATCTGGCACACTCCGAAGCGAGGAGGGTGTCTTATGGCAGCGGTCCGGCAAAAAGAGCCGCGGTCGATGGCAGGTCCAAATCAGGCGAAAAGGCTGGCTGTACCAAATCGCAGCGTTTCGATTGAAAAGGGCGGCCGAGATCTGGGCACGCAAGATTGAAACCGATATGGATCTCGGTCAATTCGTCGACCAGACCGCCGCCAGAAATACGACATTCGGCACGCTGATCGAGTGCTATCTGGAAAATGTAGCGGCAAAGCGTCCGGGTGAGCAGTCCCGACTATGCTGTTCCAGATCGGTCGGCGGATCTCGTCCTTAGAGGGCGTGCGGATAGTGCTTCTTTGCAAAGGCCTCGGAGATATAGCCGTCCTTGAGGTCTTCCAGTACCCTTTCGACCGGACGATCGGATGGCGGCCCGTATCCGCCGCCGCCGCCAGTCCGCAGGGTGAACACCGTTCCGGCAGGCAACGGAAGGCGCGTGACCTTCGAGAAGTCGCTCCGCCTACCGTCAGGATAGACGACGCTCGCCCCGTTTGGACGGGCCTTTCCGCCGCCGCAAAGACCCCAGGGGGCGTTCCGTGCCCGTTCGATGGCCGCGGTCATGTTGATCTCCTCGGTGAAGCGGAACTCGAAATCGATCCCGGGACCGCCGCGCCAGGTGCCCGCTCCGCAGGAGTCCTGCGCCAGTTCCATCCGTTCAGTGATCCAGGGATCTCGCTGCTCCCACACTTCGAGCGGCGCGAAGCGTGTGGCGCTTTCGGAGATGTGAAGCATCGTCCCTCCGTCACCGCCTTTCCATGCGCCTTGCCCGGTTGGGTGCGGAGCGCCATCGGCCCAGGGTTCTCCCGTTTTCTCACGCCAGCCAGAGTACGAGACGCCGAGAATGCAACCGCCAGAACAGGCGGGAACCGCATCGGGTACGGCCTTTGCAACAGCGTTGTAGATCACCTCAATGCCTTGAAGCGCGGGCCAGCCGTAAAGGTAGCATGGTGCCGGAGAGACAGGATGAAAGAGTGTCCCAGGCCGGGTGACCACCTCAAGCGCGCGGAACATGCCTTCGTTCGGCGGCTCGCCGAACCCAGCGAGCATCGAGATCGCCACGCGCGAGGCCGAGAGCGTCGAGGGCACGGGACAATTGACAGGGCCCCTTTGCTGCTCCGGCGCTCCCGAGAAGTCGAGCCGCACATTCGATCCCTCGACTTCCATAACGATTTCGAAGGGGATCTCATCATCATCGATCCCATTGTTGTCCAGGGCGCCCCTGCCAACGTAGCGACCATCCGGAATGGTCTCGAAATACGTTCGGACCACGCGCTCGCCATGATTGTACATCTCCTCGACGCAGGGCCAGAATGTCCCAGCGCCGAAACGGCCGTAGACACGGCGCAGGGCGGCCGCACCCGCGCGGATGGCGACGATCGTGGCGTTCATGTCGCCCTCGACCATCTTCGGAATGCGCGAGTTGGCCACCACCAACCGGTAGATGTCGCGAACGATGTCACCCTGGGAGACCAGCTTAACGCCCGGAAACACGGTGCCTTCCTGGAACACGTCGATCGTGTCAGTGCAGTAGACGTCCTTTGCCCCGATATCCAACCAGTGGCCCTTAATCGCGCTGTAGCCGATGATCTCGTCTTTCTCGAAGACCGGCATGACCATCGCCACGTCCTGAGGATGCGACCCGGTGCCGTAAGGCCAGTTATAGAGCAGGATATCGCCGTCGGAGAGCGCCTCGACACCCCCGACGCCCGCCACCGCTTCGCGAATACAAAAATCCAGCGTGCCCATGAACATCGGGAGAGAGGGCGCCTGTGACAGAAGCCGGACGTCCCGGTCATAAAGCGCCACCGCGAAATCCAGGACCTCGTAGATGATTGGCGAGAACGAGGTCCGGATCAGCGTTTGCTTCATCTGGTTGGCCGCAGAGTTCAGCGCGTGCCGCACGACCTCGGTGGTGATCGGATCGGCTCCGGTGTCCTCGGATTTGGCCGAGGCTGCACGATGGATGACGGGATCGGCGGCGGTCATGGTCTCAGCTTTCCTTGCGATACAGCACGAGTTCGCCGTTCTTGCCGGGCGCGACGGTCCAGCCCGCATCGACATAAAGCGTGGTGGTGGATTCGGTCAGGATCACCGGGCCGTCGACGGGAACGGTCACGACAGATCGGTCGAGAACCCGGAACACCGTGCGTATTCCGCGCTCGAAAGAATGCGCTTCCCAGCTTGTTTCCGGGCGGGCGTCACCCGGCCGAAGGCGCTGACTGCGGCGGGGCAGAGGCACCTCGTTGGTCGCGCGGACGGAAACGATCTCGACCGGGAACTCCATCGTCGACCCAAAGGTGCGGATGTAGACTTCGTCGAACAGCCTACGAAGCTCGGTCGCGTCGGCAGCAAGAGTCCGGCCATCTGTCGGCACGAGGATCGACGGCCCATGCTCCTGCCCGACATAGCGAAGGTCGAGCCGGGCACGATGTACCAGCGTGTCCGCATCTGCGTCGCTGCGTGCGTCCAGGGTCTCGAAGAGCGCATCGAGTATTTGCTGCACCTCGGCGAGGCTGTCATCGTCAAGCGGCAGGATGCGCGTGCGGGCGGCGGACTGGCGCATGTCCGCTCCCAGAAGTCCCCAGGCCGAGAAGTTCCCTGCCAGCGGTGGTACGACAATCCGGCCGATCTGCAGCTCGTCCGCCAGAAGCGTCGCGAACATCGGCCCCGCTCCACCAAAGGGCAGCAGTGCCATGCCGCGCGGATCGAGACCCTGCTCGACCGTGATCTCGCGCATCGCATTTGCCATCGAGGAAGACGCTATACGCATGATCCCGATCGCGGTCGTGTCGACATCCTGACCAATCTCGCCGCCGATGGCCGCGATGGCCTCGGCAGCCTTGTCGAAGTCCAGGTCGATCCCCGAAGCCAGATTGCCCGGCCCGAGCATGCCCAGATGGGCCGCTGCATCCGTGGTGGTCGCATCAACGCCGCCCTTGCCGTAACAGGCGGGACCGGGAACCGCGCCGGCGCTGCGCGGGCCGACCTGCATGAGACCGCCGATGTCCCGATGCGCGATGGAACCGCCGCCCGCGCCTATCGACCGCACATCGACCCAAGAGGTCTGAACCGGCATCCCCGCCACATGCCCTTCGAAGAGAACCTTCGCCTCACCATCGAGGATCAGCGCGGTGTCGAAGCTGGTGCCACCGACATCCGCTGTGATCAGAGCGTCGATCTTTAGCGCCCTCGCCACTTCCGAGCCGCCCTGTGCGCCACCGACGGGGCCCGACATGATTGTCTCGAACGGGCGTTCGCCAGCCTCGGCGAAGGTCATCGACCCCGCACCCGAGCGGGCAATCAGGCAGCGACCGGTGAAGCCGAGGTCTCTCAGACCGTTCTGCAGCCGCTCCAGATAGGAGGACATCCGCTTGCGGACGAACGCGTCAATCGCGGTCGTGGAGAAGCGCTCGTACTCCCGATACTCGCCGGAAACGCGGTGCGAGAGTGAGATCGCACCCTTGAAGCCTGCCTCTCGCAGCAGTTCTTCAGCCCGGGCCTCATGTTCGCCATTGGCGAACGCGTTGAGCAGAGCGACGGCGATACTGTCGACGCCCGCTGCGTGAAACCGGGCGACGATCTCCGGAACGGCCGTGTCGTCCAGCGGCCTCAGAACGGTTCCGTCGGCCAGCACGCGCTCGTCGATCTCAAGGCGCAGATGGCGAGGCACCAGCGGGGCTGGCTGCTTCCAAAAGAGATTGTACATCTCTGCCCGGTCGCCCCGGCGGATCTCGAGAACATCTCGAAACCCCTTGGTATTGATCATCCCCACCTTCGCGCCGCGCCGCTCCAGCAGGGCGTTCAGCCCGACCGTGGTTCCGTGGAGAAAGAACTGTGATCGGGCAATGACCTGCGAGGGCACAAAGTCGCGGACCGCGGCGATCACACCCTCTTCGGGCGCATGGGGCACAGTCGGAACCTTGCCCTCGACGGTCTCTCCCGTGTCGTCATCGTAGTAGACCAGATCAGTGAAGGTTCCTCCGATATCGACCCCGATGCGTGTCGCCATGATCCCCCTCGTTCTTCCAAGCCGCCTTGCCCGGCGCGCCGTCGCAATTCGCCCTAGTGTCGGAGAGGTTTCCTCGGCGCCGGGCCGCTCAGGATGCTTGAAAAATGATGCGGCCGACTATGGGTGGGCATAGATTCAGTGTCAACGATTTGTCCGCTATTTACGCGTTGCGTTCGTCATCCGAACAATTAGGAGATGCCCCTTATGGCCAGCGACGCCGGATACCTGACAGCCTGGCTACGCAGTCGCGCTAGCCGTAGAGCCGATAAAGAGGCCGCGAATGATCAAAGAAGAATGCGCTCGTGCCTTTCTATTATGCTCGAAAGAGCAATAACGGGATCGATTTCTACGGAGCTCGAGCAAACGTCTCCCATTCGCGGTAGCGGACTTGTCAGTTTCTGGTTTTCGTGCTTCACTTTTCCGATCGGCGCGCTTGGTGAACAATTGTTCGTATAATCACCTTCAAAGGCGATTGATTGCCTGCCGATCCGGGCGGGGGGCCGGGGCATCGTGACCTACAGGATTGGGTTCGATATTGGAGGTACATTCACAGACCTCGTTTTAGCGGCTCAAGACGGCACGACACACAGCCTGCACAAGGTTCTGACATCCTCTCCCGACGTGTCCGAAGCGGCGCTGACAGGGCTGCGGGAGATTACATCGAACCAAGGTCTTTCGCTCTCGGACGTCGGCGAGATCGTTCACGGGACAACGCTGATCACCAATGCAATCGTCGAGCGCAAGGGCGCGCGCGTGGGGCTGATTGCAACCCAAGGCTTCGCCGACATTCTCGAAGCGGGCACCGAACAGCGCTACGACATCTATGATCTGTTTCTGAAGTTCCCGCCGCCCTTGGTTCCAGGCGCAGATCGGGTTGAGGTGGCGGAACGGACGGACCGGGACGGACGGGTCGTGACGCCGCTTGACGAGGACGAGGCGCGTCAGCGGCTTGCAGGACTTGCCGCGCGTGGCATAGAGGCCATCGCGGTCTGCTTCCTGAATGCGTTCCGAAACGCCGCCCATGAGCAGCGGGTGCGGGAGATCGCGGCGGCTGAGTTTCCGGGCCTCTACATCTCGTTGTCGAGCGACGTGGTTGCCGAGATCGGAGAGTATCCGCGCACCGTTACGACTGTTGCGAACGCCTATGTTCAGCCTCTGGTCGACCGCTATTTGACGAATCTTGAAGGCAAGCTGGCGGCAGAAGGCTTTGCGGGCCGGTTCCGGCTCATGCATTCGGCCGGAGGGCTGCTATCGCCCGAGGTCACACGCGCCAATCCCGTCAGGCTTCTGGAGTCGGGCCCTGCCGGGGGCGGTCTGGCCGCCGCACTCGTTGCCGCCGGGGCGGGCCATGCGGACGCGCTGGCCTTTGATATGGGCGGGACCACCGCCAAGGCCTGTCTGATCGAGGGCGGCACGCTCGCGGTCACGACCGAACTCGAGGCGGCGCGGGAACACCGTTTCACCCGAGGATCCGGCCTTCCAATCCGCACACCGGTCGTCGATCTTATCGAGATCGGCGCGGGCGGTGGGTCGATCGCCGAGGTTGATGAGGTCGGCCTGATGAAGGTCGGACCGCGCTCGGCAGGAGCCATGCCCGGACCGGCCTGTTATGGCGGCGGGGGCACAAGGCCGACCGTGACGGATGCCAATCTGGTGCTGGGCTACTACGATCCCGGGTTCTTCCTTGGGGGGCGGATGATGCTCGACAAGGCGGCCGCCGAAGGGGCGGTGGCCCCCCTAGCACGGGCACTTGGCCTCGATGCGGTCGAAGCCGCGGCGGGCGTTCACAAACTGGTGGTCGAGAACATGGCCGCCGCCGCGCGCATTCACGCGGTCGAGCGCGGCCGCGATCCGCGCGGGATCGCCATGGTGGCCTTCGGAGGAGCGGGACCGGCCCATGCGGTGGAGGTGGCGCGGGCCCTGGGTCTGTCGGAGGTGATCGTGCCCGCTGGCTCCGGCACCGCCTCGGCCCTGGGCTTCCTGGCAGCGCCGCTCTCCTTCGAGACGGCCCGCTCGTCGCGTCTTCTCCTCGAACCCGACGCCGCTTTTGGCGAGGCGAACGCGATACTTGAGGCGCTGGAGAACGGCGCCCGTGGACGGCTCGAGGATGCCGGCGGGGATATCCGCGGTGTGACCTTGTCACGCAGCGCCGACATGCGGCTGGTGGGGCAGATGCACACCGTCAGCGTTCCCCTGCCCGAGGGTCCGCTGTCTCCGCACGCAATCGGCGCGTTGCGCGAGGCGTTTCTCAACGTTTACGCCAGCCGCTACGCACCACCGCCGCAGGACATGCCGGCTGAAGTCGTGGCCTTCCGGGTGCGTGCAACGGCCCCCGATCCGCGGATCGTCCTCTCCGCCGAGCGCGCCGAGGCCTCATCACCGCTGAAAGGACATCGCCCGGCCTGGTTCGACGGCGATTTCGTGGAGACGCCGGTCTACGACCGTTACGCGCTCGCGCCTCAGGCGCGGCTGGAGGGGCCCGCGATCATCGAAGAGCGCGAGGCCACAACGGTGCTCCCACCGGGCTGTCAGGCGACGGTGGACGCAAGGCTGAACTTGCGCATCGATGTGGGTCGCCACAGGCCGATGGCGTTGGGCGTGACCGCGGCGCTGAACCCGGTGGAGGCCCGCGCCCGGATCGAAGCCGATCCAATGGCGCTGGAGATCATGTGGAGCCGGGCGGTGACGGTGGCCGAGGAGATGTGGCTGACCGTTTGCCGCACAGCATTTTCGCTGGTGATCTCCGAGGCGCAGGACTTCGCCTGCGATCTGCTCGATGTGAATGGCGACACGCTGGCCCATTCGTCCCGCGCGATGCCGGTCTTCAACCTCACGCTGCCTCGCGCTGCCAAAGCGCTCCTCGAAGCGTTTCCAGTCGCAACCCTGGCCGAGGGTGACGTGCTCGTCACCAACGACCCCTGGCTTTGTGCGGGGCACCTGTTCGACATCGCCGTGGTCACACCGGTCTTCCGGGACGGCAGGGTCGTCGCTCTGGCCGGGACCGTTGGCAATGTGTCCGACATCGGCGGCACACGCGACTGGCTGAAAGCGCGTGAGGTCTATGAGGAAGGCTTCCAGATTCCGCCGATGAAGCTTTATGAGGCAGGCCACCCCAACGCGGCTTTCTTCACCCTGTTCCGGCAGAACGTCCGGATCGCCGATCAGGTCCTCGGCGATCTGGCCTCTTTCGTTGCCGCCAATGAGATCGGTGTCCAGCGGCTTCTTTCACTCATCGACGACTACGGGCTCGAAGACCTGACGGCTTTCGCCGAGGTGGTGCAGGGCCGCTCCGAGGCCGCCATGCGCAAGGCGATCACGGCGCTGCCGGACGGGGTCTATCGGGCGGAGACCTGGAACAATCCCTTCGGCAGGCCGCTGCGCTACCCGGTCGCGGTGGCGGTTGAGGGCGACCGCATCGGCGTCAGCTTCGATGGGGCACCGGATCAGCTACCTCAGGGCGGTATCAACTGCACGCTCAGCTATACCGCCGCCCACGCGACCTATCCGCTGAAATGCATGCTGACGCCGCAGGTGCGGGGCAATGCGGGATGCTACCGCCCGTTCGACGTCAAGGCCCCTGAAGGCTCGATCCTCAACGCCCGCTACCCGGCGGCGGTGAACCTGCGCACACGCACCGGCTGGTACATCGCGCCGGGCATTTTCCGCGCGCTCGCGGAGGCTGCGCCGGACCGCGTCCAGGCGGCCACGGGGCTGCCGTTCACCTCGAATACCTATGGCATCGACGAGGACGGCACGGCCTTTGCTGACGTCCTGTTCGTCGGCGGCGGTCAAGGCGCCTCGGCGGCGGCGGCAGGCCGGGGCGGGTTACTCTGGCCGACCTCGGCGGCGAACACCTCGATCGAACTACTCGAAGCGCGGGTTCCCATCCTGGTGATGGAGAAGGCTTTCATTCAAGGCTCGGGGGGCGCCGGCGCTCTGCTCGGCGGACCGGGCCAGCGTGTCCGGTTCCGCAAGCTGCGGGACGACGGCAGGCCGATGCTAGCTACGATCTATCCCGAAGGGGTGACCCATCCCGCAGAGGGGCTGTTTGGCGGCATGCCCGGCGTGGCAGCGCGCGCGCAGGTCACGACACCCAGTGGCGAAATACTGCGCGACTGCGGCATGGGTGCGCTGGTCGAACTGACGGACCCGGATCAGATCGTTGACGTGACCGTCGCGGGCGGCGCTGGATATGGCTCACCGCCCCAGCCTGAGGGCGACACCGACAAAATGCTCCAGGCGGCGGATGCTGAATCATAAACAAGGAGAACGACCGAGAAGCGCGCCTGGATAGCAGGGCACGCCGACATTCCAACTCAGGAGGTGAACCAAATGCCCAATCTGACTCGACGCGACCTTATGGCCGGAACCGCTGCAGGGGCCGCTGCAATGACCATTGGCGGACGTGTGGCGCTGGCTCAACAGCCTAATACGCTGATCATTGGAAACCAGGGCGCGCAGACGCATTTTGATCCGCATGGCGGGCAGGACTACCCAACATCGGTCATCATCCGGAATGTTTATGACGGGCTCGTTGATGTCGTCGGCATGCCGCCGCGGATCGAACCCCGGCTCGCGACGGACTGGACGGTCTCGGGTGACGGGCTCGTCTATACGTTCAATCTCAACCGCGACGCCAAGTTTCACGACGGCGCGCCGGTGACGGCCGAGGCAGTGAGGTACTCCTTTGAGCGCATCATGGCGGTGGGGCGCGGCAACAACTGGATGATCGACGGAGTGGTGGGCCCCGACAGCATCCGGGTGGTGGACGATCACACGGTCGAGTTCACGCTGATTCAACCCTTCGCGCCCTTCCTCCAGGTCCTGCCGTGGATCTCGATCGTAAACCCCGCCGTCATCGAGGCCAACGAGGGTGGAGATCTCGGCCAGACCTATCTGCTGAACGACACCGCCGGATCGGGACCCTTCACCGTGGCCCGCTTCGAGCCGGAGAACGTCATCGACTTCCGCCGCGACCCGACCTACTGGCGTGAGGGCGGCGGCAACGCCGATACCGTGATCTGGCGATACGTGCGCGAGAATACGAACCAGCGCCTGATGCTTCAGCGCGGCGAAATCCATATGGCGGTCGATCTGACAAGCGACGACATGTCCGCGCTGGAAGGCGCACCCGGCGTGGTGCGGGTCATCGAGCCGGGCGACCGAACCTTCTCTATCAAGATGAACACCGAGCATGGCCCGCTGTCGGACGTGAACCTGCGCAAGGCAGTGTCGCACGCGTTCGACTATGAGGCGATGCAGAGTGTCAGCGGCTTCGCCGATCTCATGCACGGGCCGCTGCCGAGCGGGTTCTTTGGCCACGATCCCTCGATCGACGTCCCGCGCCAGGATCTCGACAGGGCGCGGGAGTATCTGGCGCAGACCGCGTATCCCGAGGGCGGGCTGACGCTTGACATCGTTCATGTGGTCGGGCTCGAACAGCAGAGGCTTTGGAGCCTGGTGCTCCTTGACAGCCTCCAGGAGCTGAACATCGACGTGAACATCCGCCCGTCGACTTGGCCGGATATGGTGCGCATGTGCGAGTCACCCGAAACCTTCCCCGACTTCTTCTCGGTCTACCTTGGCGTCTCCTACGCCGATCCGGACGTGATCGCCTTCGCAGGCTATCACTCCAGCCGGAACGGAGGATGGCAGAACGGGGTCTACAACAACCCGGAGGTCGATGCGTTGATCGAGGCCGCGCGGTTCGAGCCGGATGAGGCCCGTCGCGCCGAACTCTACAGCCAGATCCAGCAGACGATCGTCGATGACGCGCCCGACTTGTTCGGCGTCGTCGAGCGGGCCAAGGTGGGTTTGCGGGACAACGTCGAGAATTACGAGTTCTCGCCCATCATTGTGCAAGCGGTCAGCTTCTTTCCGCTGTCCGTGAGCTAGAGGAGGGCCGGACTGCCCGATGCTGAGCTACGTTCTGTTCAGGATCGCCCTGATCGTGCCGTTGCTCATCGGGCTGTCGCTTCTGGTTTTCGTCATCGGACGGGTTCTCCCAGGGGATCCGGCGGCGCTGGCCGCCGGTCCCTACGCCACGGCCGAGCAACGCGCGGCCGTGGCGGCCGAGTTCGGCCTCGATAGGCCCATCGCCGTGCAGTACTGGGACTATGTCACCGGGCTTTTCGAGGGTGATCTGGGCCGCTCGATCATGACCCGGCGCCCGGTGGCAGGCGACCTTGCGCTCTACCTTCCGGCGACGCTGGAACTGGTGGCGGCCTCACTCCTTCTGGCGGTCGCGGTCTCGATCCCGCTGGGCCTGGTGGCGGGGCTGACCGCGAACCGGGCGCCGGACATGACGATCAGCGCCGGCACGCTGTCGGCAATGTCGATGCCGCAGTTCTTCCTTGGCCTCGTGTTGCAGTTGGTCTTTGCGATGTGGCTGTCTCTGCTGCCGCTGAGTGGCCGATTGCCCTTCACCGTTGCGCCGCCGCCGGCCGTCACGGGTTTCTACACAATCGATAGTGTCCTGGCCGGACAATGGCACACGCTCTGGCTTTCGCTTGTTCATCTGGCCCTGCCCGCGATCACCATGGCGCTGGCCCCGATCGCCATGATCACCCGGATCATGCGGGCTTCGACGATGGAGGCGCTCCAGCAGGACTACGTGCGCAATGCTCGTGCCTTGGGCCTCAGTATTCGGCTGATCTTGTTCAAGTACGTCCTGAAGAACGCGGCCTCGGCGACCCTGACGATGATCGGGCTCTATGTGGGCTGGATGCTGGGCAGCACCGTTCTGGTCGAGAAGGTGTTCGACTGGCCAGGGATTGGGCTTTACGCGACGAATGCCATCCTCAACCAGGATTTCAATCCGGTGATCGCCGTGACCCTCGTGATCGGCGTGATCTTCATCGCCACCAACCTGATCGTCGATCTGCTCTATGGCGTGCTCAACCCCAAGGTGGGCGACCGATGAGCGCCAGGACTGCGGCGGAGGCTTCGGGAACGTCCGGCGGCGAGGGGCTGGCCCGCGCCTTCTACCGGTTTCGGCAGAATCCACTTTCGTTGGTCGGTCTGGTGCTTGTCGCGCTCTTGCTATTCCTGGCGATCTTCGGACCGCTCGTCGCCCCCTATCCCGAACATCTGGCCGGAGAGGTCAGCGTTCTCGACCGGTTCAAGCCACCGTCGGCCGCCTTCTGGTTCGGCACCAACGAGGTCGGGCAGGACATTCTGTCGTTGGTTGTTGCCGGTGCGCAAGTGTCTCTCTTATCGGCGATGGGCGTCATCGTGATAGCCACGCTCATCGGGACGCTGATCGGACTTGCCGCGGGATACTTCGGCACCTGGATCGACGAGGTGCTGATGCGCTTCACCGACCTGATCCTCACGCTGCCAGCACTGATCTTGGCGATGGCGATTGCGGCCGGGCTGGGACCGAGCATCGTCAATATGGTGATCGCGCTTGGGCTGGCCTGGTGGCCCGGTTTTGCCCGCCTGGTGCGCGGCGAGGTCATCGGGCTGAAGGAGGAGCAGTTTGTCGTCGCCGCCCGGGCGCAAGGCGCGGGCGCGGGACGCATCATCTTCCGCCACATTCTGCCCAACGTCACGTCGCCGATCATCGTCAAGATGTCGCTTGACGTGGGATTCGCGATCCTCGCTGTGGCCTCGCTGGGGTTCATCGGCATCGGTGTCCGCCCGCCGACG
>JBCBSK010000010.1:0-37433 GCA_039819185.1 Pseudomonadota bacterium
CCAGAAGATAAGGAACCTGCTCATAGGTTTGCCCAAAATATTCACGCGGAAATGGAGCTGCATCATCCCCGATCGCATCATTGATGATGATTTTTGGGAGTTCTAGAGAGTAATAGAGAATTGGAAACGACAGCAGTGTTATGCATAAAACGATAATCTGCTGGCGGGAGCTGTTGCGCCAGATGAAGGCGAACAGTGTTTGCTCCATGATGGTCCCCCGCATGCTGTCGCGTTGTTCGAACAGGTCGGCTCAGAGAACGCCCGAACCGGCCCAGCAATCCGCGTCATTGATCCGTAGTATCACTGGACCGGCTTTGGTTGCCACCTCTTTCGCGCTATACAGATATATGGTCACTGTCTCTGAGACAGCGGCCGGGCGAAGCGGCCGTGCCGGAAGAACGGCGCCGGCAAAGTGAGGATCGAACCGAGCGATCACGGATAGGTCCGTCGTTAACATTCAATCGTCAGCTTTCAAGAGCATAGGTGGTCAATGCTGCGTCTGGTTCCGCGCAATCCGCGTATCCTGATCTATAGCCACGACTCCTTCGGTCTCGGCCATCTCAGGCGGTGCCGGGCGATCGCCCATGGGCTCGTCGGCGCCTGGTCGGAGTTAACGGTCCTGATTTTATCTGGCTCACCGATTATTGGCAGTTTCGATTTCCGGTCTCGCGTCGATTTCGTACGTATCCCTGGCGTTATCAAGCTCCGCAATGGCGAATACACGTCCTTGTCATTGCATCTTGATACCGAACACACCTTGCAGATTCGAGCGTCCATCATCGAACACACGGCGGAAGTGTTCGCGCCCGACATTTTCATCGTCGATAAGGAACCCCTGGGCTTGCGCGGAGAAGTGCGTCCGACGCTTGAACTCTTGCGCGATCAGGGCACCCATCTGGTTCTGGGTCTGCGCGACGTGCTGGATGACGCCGACGCGCTGCATGAGGAATGGCTTAGGAAGGACAGCTATCCCGCGCTCGAAGAATTCTATGATGATGTTTGGGTCTATGGCGTGAAGTCCGTGCATGACCCGCTGGACGGACTCGCCGTATCCGACTGCGTGCGCGACCGGACCCGCTACACCGGCTACCTCCAGCGCAGCGCGCCGCAGGACATCCACAGTGTTGAGCCGATCCCCTTCGATGAGGGCAGTTATCTTCTCGTAACGCCCGGTGGTGGCGGCGATGGCATCGAACTCGTCGATTGGGTGATGCGCGCCTATGAAACGGCCGGCCACGATCTCATGCCAGCCGTGATTGTCCTTGGTCCCTTCATGGATCCCGAACACCAGGCCGCCTTCCTGGCACGCGCGGAGGGCATGTCCAATATACACATGTTGCGGTTCACACCGCATATTGAGCCGTTGATGATCGGGGCTGCGGGCATTGTCGGAATGGGCGGCTACAACATCTTCTGCGAAATCCT
Organism: Pseudomonadota bacterium; assembly: GCA_039819185.1. Lineage (GTDB taxonomy): Bacteria > Pseudomonadota > Alphaproteobacteria > Rhizobiales > Tepidamorphaceae > JBCBSK01. The sequence goes on from JBCBSK010000010.1 coordinate 1,426, forward strand.
GTCCTTCGACCGCCCTACCCTGCTCGTCCCGCGCGTCATCCCGCGCCGTGAACAGTCGATCCGCGCCAGCCGCGCCGCCGAGGCCGGTCTGCTGACGGTTCTGCCAATCGATCATCGTGAGACGGTGTCGCTGATGGTCGATGCCTTGAAACGTCTACCGCGCCAGGCACCGCCTTCATCTGCTGGCCTTCACGGTCTGATGGGCGGGCTCGACGCGATCATCGACCGCGTCGGCGATGTCCTGTCGGATCGGGCAGCAAAGCTTAGGCCGCAGGATCAACAGGTCCATTCAGGGTGAGTGTGGGTCACTGGACACCATGACCGACCCAAACATAGCGATTGCCGTCAAGGGCTATCCCCGCCTGTCGGAAACCTTCATCGCCCAGGAGATCCTTGGACTGCAGGAGCGTGGGCTCAACCAACTCATCGTTTCGCTGCGCCATCCGACGGATCCGGCAACACATGATCTCCACGATGAGATCAAGGCGCCGGTCCTCTATCTGCCGGAATATCTCAAGGACGACCCGCCACGCGTCCGCCAGGGGATGACATGGGCGAAGCGCCAGACAAGCTATAAGGCGGCACGCACCGCCTTCGAAGCCGATTACACGCGGGACAAAACCGCCAACCGCCAAAGGCGTTGGGGACAGGCCTGCGTTCTCGCCGCCGAACTGCCCTCGACGATCCGCCACATCCACAGCCACTACCTGCACACGCCGGCGTCCGTCGTGCGCTACGCGGCCATGCTGCGCGGGCTGCCCTGGAGCTTTTCGGCGCACGCCAAGGACATCTGGACGTCAGCAAAATGGGACCTCGAGACCAAACTCGCCGACTGCACCTGGGGCGTGACGTGCACAGGCGTCAATCTCGATTATCTGCGTGGGCTGTCACCAAGGCCTGACACGATCGAGAAGGTTTATCACGGCCTCGACATGCGGCGCTTTCCCGCCCCTCCCGCGCGTGTGCCGTCCGAGCCCGTCACCTTCGTCTCGATTGGACGGCTGGTCGAGAAGAAGGGGTATGATGATCTTTTGCGCGCGCTTGCCCGGCTGCCCCAGGACCTTGATTGGCGCTTCGTCCATATCGGAGGCGGTGAACTCAAGCACAAGCTCGCCGATCTTGCCAAGCGGCGCGGCTTATCCGATCGGATCGACTGGCAGGGGGCGAAATCGCGCAAAGAGGTGTTCGCAGCCCTTCAAGCGGCCGACATCTTCGTCCTGCCTTCCCGCATTGCCCGATCGGGCGATCGCGACGGCATCCCGAACGTCCTGATGGAGGCAATGGCCTTCGGCCTGCCCTGCGTTTCCACGCGCGTCTCGGCGATCCCTGAGCTTGTGCTTGATGGCGAAACCGGGCTTCTCGTGCCGCAACGCCACCCTGCAGCGCTTGCCGAAGCACTCACCCGGCTTGCCCGCGATCCCGCGATGCGTGCCCGCTTTGGCAAAGCCGGGCGGTTCAGGATTGAGGCAGACTTCGACGCCTGCCCAGGACTTGATCGCGTCGCAGAACTTCTGGAACAGGATGCGGAGCCTCAGCGCCGTGCCGGCTGATCAGGCGTCAGCGATCCTGTTCTATGCCCCAATGAAGCCACCCGACGACCCGACCCCGTCAGGCGATCGCGAGGTGGCGCGCACGCTTGTGGCCGCTCTTGAGTGTTTGGGCCATCAGGCTACGCTGGCAAGCCGCCTGCGCGCCTGGCAGCGCAGGCCAGATCACGCGGCGCTGGAAGAGCTGAAGGCACAGGCTGCAGCGGAGTGCGATCGGATTGTTTCGGACATCACACGGCGTCGCAGATCACCAAAGGCGTTTGTTACCTATCACCTCTATCACCGGGCGCCGGACCTGATCGGGCCCGAAATCGCCGAAAGGCTGAGCATCCCCTATCTCGTCATCGAAGCGAGTCGGGCACTGAAGCGCTCGCGCGACGACTGGCGTGAGCACTTCCATCTTGCCGATCAGGCGCTTCAGCGCGCCGACGCGGTGATCGCGTTGCAAGGCGATGATCTCGATGGTCTCACAGGCGTGATCGAGGCGGCGCGCCTGCATCACATCCCGCCCTTTCTCGACCTATCCGGCTTTGCCCCCGCCCGGACGCCAGACGATAGGCCAGATGGCCCTTGTCAGCTCCTGACCGTCGGCATGATGCGAGCCGGCGACAAGGCGGCGTCCTATCAGCTGTTGGCCGAGGCTCTATCGCGCCTTGATTCCATGCGATGGAGGCTGACGATTGCCGGTGACGGACCGGCACGCGCCAAGATCGAGCCGCTGTTCCCCAAGGATAGGACGACGTTCCTAGGGCGCGTTCCACGTGCGCGACTCGCAGATGTCTATCGCCAGGCGGATCTCTTCGTCTGGCCGGCGATCCGCGAAGCCTTTGGCCTGGTCTTTCTCGAAGCCCAGGCATCGGGCCTGCCCGTCATTGGCGCCCGGCGTGGTGGTGTGCCCAATGTCGTTGCCGATGGCGAGACCGGGCTCTTGGTGCCGGAGGGTGATGTTGAAGCCTTCTCTGAAGCGGTCACGACCCTGATCCGAGATCCCGAGCGCCGGCAGCGTATGGGTGTTGCAGCGCGCGCCCGCGTTCTGGCCGAGCACGATCTTGCGATTGGGGTGGCACGACTTGGCGCGATCCTCGACGCCACGATTGCACGCCATGGGGAGACGGCCCGGTGACCCGTGCCCTGGTTCATGTCCAGCATTTGCTTGGGACAGGCCATGCGGTGCGGGCCGCAGCCATCGGTCAGGCGCTTAATAAGAGAGGCGTTCACGTGACGCTCGCCACGGGCAACCGGCTGCCCGCGACCGTGGACACAACCGGGCTTGAGGTCGTCGACCTGCCGTTCGCCCGCAGCGCCGACGCAAGCTTCGACACCATTCTCGACGTCGACGACCAGCCGATTGACACCGCTTGGGAGACGCGCCGGAAGACCGCAGCGCTGGATCTGTTGCGCGACACAGCCCCCGATATTCTGCTGGTCGAGACCTTTCCGCTGGGCCGCCGGCGGTTCCGGTTCGAACTGATCCCGCTGATGGAGCGTGCGTGCGAGATCCGATCCCGCCCGCTCGTCGCGACATCTGTTCGCGACATTCTGGTGCGCAAAAAAGACCCATCGAAAGAAGTCGCGATGGCGGATCTCGCACGCCAGCTCTGCGATCTCGTGCTCGTGCATTCGGACCAAAGCGTCGTGCGGCTTGAGGACAGCTTCCCGCCGGCGGACATGATCTCTGATCTCATCCGTTACACCGGTTTCGTCTATCCCGATCTCGCAGGGCGGATGGATGGCGGCGACGGCGCCGATGAGGTGATTGTCTCGACTGGCGGCGGCGCGGTTGGCCGCCATCTCTTGGAGACCGCGCTCGCAGTACAGGCGTCCGGTATCCTGCCCGACGTCACCTGGCGCTACCTGATCGGCCGGGACTTGGCCGACACGGATGCCGCCGGCCTACGCGCCAAAGCCTCCGACCGGACGATCATCGAGCCGGCGCGGCCCGACTTCCCGTTTCTCTTGGAACGCTGCCAGCTGTCAATCAGCCAAGCCGGCTACAATACGGTGCTCGACATCTTGCGCGCCGGTGCCCCCACTGTCCTTGTGCCCTTTGCCCAAGGAGATGAGACCGAACAGACCCAGCGCGCAATGGCCCTTGAAGCGCGTGGCCGTGCAGCGCTCGTCGAAGAAGCGAGCCTGACGGCGGAGACACTGACAGCCGGCATCGACCGGGCGCTGTCGCTGCCACGCGCGACCGAGACGATAGCGCTTGATGGCGCGGCGGCAAGCGCCGATATCCTGCTCAAGGCCCTGACCGAATTGCGCACCTCCAACGCTGAATGACAGACCTTTCTCCAATCCGCGACCGCCTCGACGCGCTGGGTGACGCCGGGCGCCAGATCGCTCTGTGGTGGCGGGATGACGACGCGGTCGCCCCAACGCGTCAGCTTGAGGCACTTCTCGCGTGCGCCAATCAGTTCAGCGTGCCGCTCGCACTCGCAGTTATTCCGGCTCACGCCGAGCGCGCTTTGGCGGCCGCCCTTGCAAACCACGACACGGTTTCAGTCCAACAGCACGGCTACTCCCATGCCAATCACGCCCCGACAGGGTCAAAGAAGGCCGAGCTTGGTCCGCACCGGCCCGTCGATGACATGCTCGCGGAGTTGTTCGACGGCTATCGGCGGATGTCGGAACTGTTCGGACCGCGCTTTGCCCATGTCCTGACACCTCCCTGGAACCGGATCGCACCGGAGCTGTCGGCGCGCCGCAAGGACGTTGGTCTGGTAGGATTGTCGACGTTTGGACCAGCGCCCGAGGGCGCGCGGGCTCAGGTGAACACGCATCTCGATCCGATCGAATGGCGGCGGGGCAAGAGGTTTTCAGGAGACGAGGCCTGCCTGGCCAGTCTGATCCGCGAACTGGATCGCCGGCTTTCTGGCAGCGATGAGCCGATCGGCCTTCTGACGCACCATCTGGTGCAGACCGAGGAGACCTGGGCCTTCATCGAGGCTTTTCTCGGGCTTATGACCGACCATCCGGCGGTGGTTTGGCCAAGCCACGATGAGCTGTTCGAACTGTAAACTGACCGGTTGATCCAGATTACTTATACGGATCCGCCGCGTCTCTCAGCCCATCACCGAGGAAGTTGAAGGCCAGCACGACGATGATGATCGGGATGACCGGCGCCATCAGCCAGGGATAGACCGTCACGACGGTGATGTTCTGGGCTTCGTTTAGCAAGACCCCCCAACTGACTGCAGGCCGTCTTAAGCCCAGATCGAGGAAGGACAGCGCTGTTTCACCAAGGATCATCGAGGGGATGGACAGGGATGCGCTGGCAATCAGATGGCTCATGAAACCCGGCATCAAATGCCGCCCGATGACCCTCGACGGCTTTGCGCCCATGAGAACGGCAGCCTTGGCGTATTCCTCCTCGCGCAACGCCATCAGCTTGCCGCGCACGGCGCGTGCGAGCCCCGGCCAGTCGAGGAGCCCGAGAATGATTGTGATGCCGAAGTAAATCGCGATCGGACTCCATGTCACTGGCAACGCCGCCGACAACGCCATCCACAGAGGCAGTTCCGGCAGCGAGCGCAGGATCTCGATGACACGCTGGATGATGGAATCGATAATGCCGCCGAAATAGCCGGCCATTCCACCGAGCACCATGCCGAAGACCATGCCGATCGCCACGCCGATCAGGCCGACGGTCAGCGAAATCCGCGCGCCATAGACCAGGCCCGAAAACATGTCGCGGCCGAGCCGGTCCGTGCCGAGTAGGAACACGGTGCCGTCCTCGGGCGGGCAGAGCAGATGGAAGCGACCCTGGATCAGCCCCCAGAAGACGTAAGACTCACCGAGACAGAAGAAGCGCAAATGCTGCGGCTCGGAGCGGTCCTCGCGATATTCCCATTGTAGGGTATCGAGATTGAGCTCGGCGGCGAGCGGATAGACGAACGGCGTGGTGATCCCGCCGTCGTGAAAGAGCCGGACCGGCTGTGGCGGGGCGTAGAGAAACTCGCTGGCGCGCTGACTGGCTGTATACGGCGCGATCTGCTCGGCGAACGGCACCGCGAGATACATGATGATGAGAATGACGCCGGACCACATGGCGAGCTTGTGGCGGCGGAACTTCCACCACATGATCTGCCATTGCGAAGCCTCGTAGAAGCGCGCCTCGTCCGCGGTCATGGCACGCTCTTCGCCGGGGACGAAGGGTTCCGGATTGACGTAGCGATCGGTCATGTTCGCGCCCTCCCCTGGAGCCGAATTCGCGGATCAAGGACCGCAAGCAGGAGGTCGGAGACCAGCATGCCGACAAGCGTCAGCACCGCGACGAACAAGAGGATGAAGCCGGCAAGGAACTGATCCTGGGACTGCAACGCACCGACCAGGATCGGTCCGACCGTCGGCAGGTTGAGGACCACCGAGACGATGACCGAGCCGGAGACCAGCGAGGGGATCAGATTGCCGATGTCGCTGATGAACGGGTTCAGCGCCATACGCAGGGGATACTTGACGAGGAGACGCGTTTCACCAAGCCCCTTGGAGCGTGCAGTGACGACATATTGCCGATGGAGTTCGTCGAGCAAGTTGGCGCGCAGGCGGCGGATCATCGCAGCCGTCCCTGCCGTGCCGATGACGATCGTCGGTACGATGAGATGCGCCAGCACCGATAGGATTTTGTCGATGCTCCAGGGCTGATCGATATACTCCGGCGCCATTAACCCGCCGACCGAGATCCCGAACCAGCGGTTCATCAGATAGAGCATGATCAACCCGAGCAGGAAGTTCGGCACCGCCAGACCGAGATAACCGACAAACGTGAAGCCGTAGTCGCCCCAGGAATACTGCCGAGTGGCGGAATAGATGCCGATCGGGAAGGAGACGATGTAGACGAAGATGATGGTCGCGAAGTTGAGGATGACGGTGAGCAACATGGTCGGCCCGACAACCTCGGACACAGGGCGTTCGAACTCGAACGACCAGCCCCAGTTGCCTTGAATGAGCCCGTCGAAGCCGCGCGGACCCGGCCAGGCGCCGAGCCAGACGAGATAACGCTCGAAGAATGGCCGATCGAGGGAGAACTCCGAGCGTAAAAACTCGATCCGGGCAATGCCCGCCGTTTCACCGAGCGACTGGAGCTCGGCGATCCGGTTGGACAGAAAATCCCCCGGTGGCAGCTCGATAATGATGAAGATCAGGAAGCTGATCACCAGGAGCGTCGGCGCCATGGTGAGCACTCTGCGGACGATGTATCCAAGCATAGGCTGCCGACCCGTTCCCCGATCCGATGCTGATCAGATCATCATGTGCTTGTTGGAGAGATGTGACCGCGCCTGGGAACAGGGGGTCCGTGCGACGTTATCCTCAATGCAGATGTGCATTTGATGACGCCCCGCGCCTGCTTTCACGACCGAGACCGTCATCCGTCGAGCCAGAACTCGTCCATGCGCCACAGGCCGAACTGAGCGCCAGGATCCCAACCATAGAAGGCATCCTGCGGCAGGTTCCTGAGTTCGGGGACGGCCGTCACCGGCTGCCGCACCCCGCCAATGATGCCGATTGTGAACAATTGTTCGGAATGGATCGTCAGCATTTCCTGCCAGATTGCCGCCTGCTCCGGCACCGATGCCGAAACCTGCCAGGCTTTGTAGAGCTCGAGCAACCGCGCGACTTCGGGAATGTCGATCTCGCTACCGCTCTGACCGCGGGATTCGACATAAGCCCCGAAGGATGACCACTGAAACTGGATGATGTTGGTCGGGGCCAGATCGGTCGGCGCCATTTCAGGCGTCGGCACACCGTTGTCGAAGCCAGGCCAGATCGCCATCTGCAGGTCGCCGGACGCTGCCCGCGCGCGCAGGATATCGCGCGAGGACGCCTTGGCGAACAGCGACACGCCGATCTCGCGCCAGGTCTCCTTGATCAGTTCCAACGCGTCGAGATCTTCGACTGACTCACCGGCACTCTCGACAATGATCTCGAAGGGCCGTCCATCGGGCAGAAGGCGAATGCCGTCTGACCGCCGCTCGCTCAAGCCCGCATCGTCGAGGAGCTTGTTGGCCCGATCCGGATCGAAGTCGGTGAAGGCCAGCGCGCGCCCCCCATCATAAAGCGGACTGACCGGTGTGGCGGTATTCTGGCTTGGCTCCGCAAGTCCGAAATAGAGCGTTCGGTTGATCAGCACCCGATCGATCCCGAGCGACAGGGCCTGTCGGACCCGCAAGTCGCGGAACACCTCGCGCCACACCGGATCAGCTGCGGTCAGGTTGGGATAAAGCGCCAGATGAGCGGCCTTAGAGGACGGCCAGAGATAGAGCTGCATGTCGCGCTCGGCCTCGGCGCGCTTCAACACGGTGACATCGGCGAAAGCCAGCCCACGCGCCTGAAGGTCGGTCTCGCCGGCCTGGGTCTTGGTCGGGATCAGCTTGCCATCGGCAACCGTCAGGATAAGCCGATCGATGTAAGGCAGTTGCCGGCCATTGGTGTCCATGCGGTGGAAGTAGGGATTGCGCACGAAGACGAAGCGATTGTTGTCGGCCTCGCTCGCAAGATACCAAGGCTGTAGCGACGGCATCTCGATGTTCGTCGCGCCATACATATCGTCGAGTTGGTTATGAAGCGCCGCCCAGCTACGCGCCTTCTCTTCTTCGACCCGCTCCTGGAGCATCTCGACATCGGTGTAGGTAGCGTGGAGTTTTTTGAGGTAATGCGCCGGCCGGTAGATGAACGGATCACGCGACATGGCCAGGCTCGGCAGAAATTCCGGGTTCGGCTGCTCCCAGGCATAGCGCACAGTTGTATCGTCGATGACCTCGAAGGTCGGCAGCTTTCCATCGACATACATGAACGGCTCGGGCCCGTTAGGCGCGAGGTCCTTGTTCATGGCGATGTCTTCCCAATAGAAGCGGAAGTCCTCTGCGGTGAAGGGATGGCCGTCCGACCAGCGATGCCCCTCACGTAAGTGCAGTGTGAAAATACGGCCTTCCTCGACCTCGATGTCGCGCAGAAGATCCGGTGCCAGCGTGAGATCGGGCTGATAGCCGACGAGACGTGCATACCCCCAGACATTGACGAGCCGTCTGTCTTTTGCCCGGCCGATCAACGTGTCGAGATCACCACCATGGCGTCCAAGCTCACGGCCCGCCGACACGATGTCAACGAAGAATGGCTCGCTAGGCAGGCGCTCGGCAACCGGCGGCATGTCACCATCATGGGTGCGCGCCAGTGTATCGGTCTCGACCGGCACGATGTCCTGAGCCCAGGACGGGACCGACCATAAGGCCGTGGCGAAAACGGCTCCAACTAAGAGGCTACGCATCAGACGGCTTCCTTCAATGGCTCGGACTTGGACGATTTCGATGGTTTGGTGGCAGTCAGCGACGCGCCTTGGGCAATCGCAACGAAATGATCGTCACCGACTTCGACAAGCTCTGGATGCACAGAGCCGATCAAGCGGAACGGCTCGGGCCAGTCAGCGGGCTGGGACGCGCCGTTCTCGCTCAACTTGGCAAAATCGAGCTGGTGATCGAGGCTTGGCTCGGGCACAGCGGCGAGCAACGCCTGGGTATAGGGATGGCGCGGGTCGCCGGTTATGGCACGCTTCGGGCCGATCTCGACCAGCCGCCCCTTGCACATCACGGCGATGCGGTCGGAAATGTAATCGACAACCGCCAGGTTGTGGCCGATGAAAATATAGGTCAGCCCGAGACTTGCACGCAGGTCCTGGAGCAGATTCAGGATCTGTGCCTGAACGGATACATCAAGCGCCGAGACAGGCTCGTCAAGCAACAGGAGTTCGGGCGATAGCGCCAGCGATCGTGCAATGCCAATTCTTTGGCGCTGGCCACCTGAGAACGAATGCGGATAGCGCCGCATCACCCGCGGGTCGAGCCCGACCAACGACAGAAGCTCACGGATCCGATCAGAACGCTCCTCGCGGCCGCAGATCTCGTGGATAACATAAGGTTCGGACAGGATGTCAAACACCGTCATGCGCGGGTTAAGCGACGAGAACGGGTCCTGGAAGACGAGTTGAACCCGGCGGCGATAAAGGTTCATCTCAGCCTTCGAGAAGGTCGCGATGTCACGCGGCACCCCATCGAGCGCAAACCGAACCTGGCCCTGATCGAGGTCAATCGCCCGCAGAATGGACCGGGCAAGCGTCGTCTTGCCGGAGCCAGACTCTCCAACAATGCCGAGCGACTCACCGCGATGGACGGTCAGACTGATCGCATCAAGGGCTGTCAGCGTGCGCACTTTCGATGTCAGAAAGCCGCCCTTGCGCAAGGTGAAATATTTGGTCGCGCTATCGATTTCGACGATCGGCGCGCCCGCCTCCTGGCCTTCGGACGCCTGCTTGGTGGCCATGGCGTCTGACATCAGAAACCCGCCCGGCTCAGCGTCGATCGGCCGGATCGGTGCGAGCCGTTCCGACTGCGACATGTGAAACCGCGGCACGGCGCGCATCAGCGCCTTGAGATAGTCGTGCTGGGGATCACGGAACAATTCGCCGATCTCGCCGGCTTCCATAATCTTGCCGCGATAGATCACGACGACTTCATGGGCGATGTTGGCAACAACCCCGAAATCATGCGTGATCATCAGGACCGACATCTTCAGGTCCGCCTGAAGGTCGTTGATCAGCTTGAGGATTTCCGCCTGGATGGTGACGTCGAGCGCTGTCGTCGGCTCATCCGCGATCAGAAGCGCCGGACGGCAGACAAGCGCCATCGCGATCATCGCGCGCTGGCGCAAGCCGCCTGACAGCTCGAACGAGTAGGTATCAAGTGCCCGCGCCGGATCAGGGAACTGGACGAGTTGAAGCATGTCGCGGGTGATCTCGCGCGCTTCCGGCGCACTGACGCCGCGATGCAAACGCACCGCCTCGCCGATCTGATCACCGACCGTGTGGAGTGGCGACAGCGACGTCATCGGCTCCTGGAAGATGATCGCGATGCGGTTACCGCGCAACGCCCTGAGCGGCTTGCCGTCTGGCTTGAGGCTCGCGATGTCGATCGGCCCGTTGGCTTCGGGATCGTTGAGCAAGATGCGCCCACCGGTAATCTGGCCCGTGCCGGGGAGAATGCCCATGATTGCCTGGGCGATGACGCTCTTGCCGGAGCCGGACTCGCCGACAAGCGCCACGGTCTTCTCGGCCGGAACCTTGAAGCTCACGCCATCAACCACGGTCACGGCATCGTCCCCCGTGCCGAAAGCAATACTCAGCTTGTCGATCTCCAGGATCGTCATCGATCCTTGCCCCTTACTCTCCCGCGGATCCCCGATCCTCGCGCCAACTTCAGACCATAAATGTCTATAGTGACAATTCAGAGTGCGGAATAGCACTGCCCATCCAATGTTGACCTGATAGGGCGGCGCCGATAGACAGCGGCGCGATGCGCGCGGTGCACCGCCGCGAAGCCACATGTTCGCGATCAGGCGATGCCCGCCTTGCAAAAGTCTCATTTTTCACCGGAAAACGGTACCGAATCAGGATCCTTCGACCCGGATCGCCCGATTATCGTAACAGGTGCGGCCGGTTTCATCGGCTATCATCTCGCGCGCAGCTATCTCGACGCGGGCCGGACAGTCGTCGGAATCGACAATCTCACGCCCTATTACGATGTTGCGCTGAAGCAAGCGCGACTTAAGGAACTGTCCGGCTTTGAACATTTCGTCCAGATCGATGGCGATTGCGCGCGTTTCGACGACATCGCTGGCGCCGTTAAGCGCTTTGCGCCCGACCTGGTCGCACATATGGCGGCTCAGCCCGGCGTGCGTTACTCGATCGATCACCCGCAGGACTACCTCAGCGCCAATCTCGCGGGCTTCCTCAACGTGCTCGAAGCCTGCCGTCATGGCGGTGTGCGCCATCTCGTCTATGCCTCGTCAAGCTCGGTCTATGGCAATACGACGCAACTGCCGACCTCCGAACATGTCCCGGCCGACCATCCCGTCAGTCTCTATGGTGCCACCAAGCGCGCAAACGAGCTGATGGCGCACACCTACAGCCATCTTTACCGGCTGCCGACGACGGGCCTGAGGTTCTTCACGGTCTACGGGCCATGGGGACGGCCCGACATGGCGCCGATGATCTTCACCCGCAAGATCCTGGCCGGCGAGCCGATCGAGGTGTTCAATCACGGCGCGCTGCAACGCGACTTCACCTATGTTGACGATATCGTCGAAGGTGTGGTGCGGATCAGCCAGCAGATCCCCGAGCCGAACCCGGACTGGGACCCAGCGGCACCCGACCCGGCGAGCTCGAACGCTCCCTGGCGGCTCTACAATATCGGCAACAACAGCCCAATTCCGCTTCTGGAGTTCATTTCGGCGCTAGAGACTGCGTTGGGCATTGACGCGGTGAAAATCATGAAGCCAATGCAGCCGGGCGATGTCTATGCCACCGCCGCCAATATCGACGATCTCGCAGCCGCTGTCGGCTTCCGGCCAAACACGCCGCTGAAGGTCGGGTTGGATAACTTCGTCGCCTGGTATCGCGGTTACTATGGCAACCAGCCAGCACCGGCCGAGGCGGCGAAGTAGGGCTCGCCTTCCGGCCTGGCGACGTCCCGAACCAGCCTTCGGAGGATGCTATGGACTGGACAGGAGGATGTCTGTGCGGCGCCGTGCGCTATCGGGCCAGCGCAGCGCCGGTCTATGCCAGCTACTGCCATTGCAGCATGTGCCGAAAGGCCTCCGGCGCGCCGTTCTCAGGCTTTGTCGAGTTCCCTGATGGCAGTCTCGACTGGACCGAAGGCGAAGCCAGCCGCTACGTCTCGTCAGAGGATGTTGTGCGGCGCTTCTGCCCGTCCTGCGGCAGCCAACTGACCTTCGAGGCAGACGGGATCACCTTCGTGACGCTTGGGAGCCTCGACCACCCGGAAGCGGTTTCGGTCGTCTGTCACACCTATACGTCGACCCGCCTGCCGGGCATCGATCTCGCCGACGGCCTGCCGCACTTTCCTGGACCCGCCGGCGGAAAGGGCGGCAAGCCTGTCGGGTAACCGAGCAGATGTTCGAACTCTATGTGCTGACCGCACCAGCCGTTTCCAGCACACAGCGCAACAAGACATTGGTGCCGGCGGCACAGTCCTCCGGCGTCGCGTTCTCGGCCTCATTGTGGCTGATGCCGTTTTCGCAGGGAACGAAGATCATCGCAGTCGGCGCGACACGGGCGACATAGACCGCGTCATGGCCTGCGCCCGAGGCGATATCGCGATGGCTGTAGCCATGCGCCTCGGCCGACTCCCGCACCCTGTCGACGAGGTCTTCGGCGAAAGGCTGCGGCTTGGTCGACCAGAAGCTTTTCACCTTCACGTCGACCTGAGAGGTTTCGGCCAGCTTGGCGCAGCCTTTACGGAGCTTGTCTTCCATGTCGGCAAGGGTCGCATCATCGGGATGGCGGAAATCCACCGTGAACCAGGCTGAGCCGGGAATGACGTTGCGCGAGGCGGGCTCAATCTTGATCACGCCGACGGTGGCATGCGCATCATTTCCTGACTCAAAGCCGATCCGGTTGACAAGATCGATCATCCGCGCCGCACCGACCAGCGCATCCTTGCGCCGCCACATCGGGGTCGGCCCGGCATGCGCCTCCTCACCAGTAACCGAGACTTCAAACCAGCGCTGACCCATGGCGAGCGTCACGACACCGATGGTCTTTTCCTCAGCTTCAAGGATCGGGCCTTGCTCGATGTGAAGCTCGAAACAGGCGTGGATATCGCGGCCGCCGACGGCTTCGTCGCCCTTATAGCCGATCCGCTCAAGCTCTGCCCCGAGCGTCAGCCCATCTTCGTCCTGGATCGCATGCGCCTCGTCGATGGTGAACGCGCCGGCAAACACGCCCGACGAAATCATCGGCGGCGAAAAGCGCGTGCCCTCCTCATTGGTCCAGTTGACGATTTCGATCGGGCGCTCCGTCTCGATGCCGGCATCGTTCAAGGTGCGCGCGACCTCGAGTCCTGCCAGAACCCCAAGCACGCCATCGAAGCGTCCACCCGTCGGCTGGGTGTCGAGATGGCTGCCGGCGATCACGGGCGCGAGATCGCGATTGCGACCGGGCCTGCGGGCGAACATCGACCCCATCTGGTCGACCCCAACCTCCAGACCGGCCTCCTCGCACCAGGATTTAAAGAGCGCCCGCGCCTCGGCATCAAGGTCGGTCAAAGCCAACCGCTTGTTACCGCCCTTGGCCGTAGCTCCGATCTTGGCCATCTCCATCAACGTGTCCCAAAGCCGGTCCTGGTTGATCTTGAGATTGCTCATGGTGGCTGTCCCCTTTCTAAACATGCCGGACTTTTCGTGGCCTAAGACACGCGGTTTGGCGGCCAAGCGCAAGCCTTGAGCCAGACTGTCCGTTATGCTGTCCAATCAAGCTCGCGCATGACAGTGCGATTGGCATGGCTGCGGAAAAACCCGCATGGACCCACTTGGCAGACCAGATAGTTTAGCTCTAAACTAAATTTGGCATTTGAACAAAGCCACCAAGCACGGGCATGGTGTCCGCCGTAGCAAGGTCGTTACACCTGTATGAACGGTCGGAGCCGCAACGAAGAGCGCTGAAAAAACGAGGGGAGCCGGGAGTGCTCCGGCGCGTGATACGAGACACAGAGCACCAAACACTGGGCAAGAGGGAGACAGGACATGAAGAGACTTGCCGGATTGGCATTGGCCGCAAGCGTCGGGCTCGGCGTGACGGCGGCGCAGGCGGAAGACTTGAAGATCGGTATGATGGTGACGCTGTCGGGCGCACCGGCCGTGCTCGGCCAGCAGGCCCGCGACGGCTTCCAACTCGCCCTGGAGCATCTCGACGGCCAGATTGGCGGGATGGAAACCGAACTTATCGTTGTTGACGATGAACTGAAGCCCGACGTCGCCCGCACCAAGGTCGAGGGCCTGATTGAGCGCGATGAGGTCGATTTCGTTGTCGGCACGATCTTCTCGAACGTGCTGCAGGCGATCTTCAAGCCTGTCGTCGAGTCGGAAACCTTCCTGATCAGCCCGAATGCGGGACCGTCGAGCTTCGCCGGAGCTGAATGCAACCCCTATTTCTTCGTCACGTCGTATCAGAATGACCAGGTGCACGAAGTTCAGGGCCGTTATGCCGAGCAGCAGGGCTTCGAGAGTGTCTTCCTGATGGCGCCGAACTATCAGGCCGGCCGCGACTCGATCAACGGCTTTAAGCGCCACTTCACGGGCGAGGTCGTCGACGAGGTCTATACCCAGCTCGGCCAGCTCGATTTCGCCGCCGAGATCGCCCGCATCGCGGCCGCCCAGCCGGACGCGCTGTTCATCTTCATGCCGGGCGGCATGGGCGTGAACTTCGTGCGTCAGTTCCGCCAGGCCGGCCTTGCCGACAGCATTGTGTTCCTGTCAGCCTTCACGGTCGATGAATCAACGCTCCCCGCCCAGAAGGACGACGCGGTCGGCTTCTTCGGCGCGGCTCAGTGGGCACCGAACCTCGACACACCGGAAAATGCCGAGTTCGTTGCAGCCTTCGAAGAGAAGTACGACTATGTCCCCGGCACCTACTCGTTCCAGGCCTATGACGCGGCCATGCTGATCGACAGCGCGGTGCGTGCGGTCGGTGGCGATCTTTCGGACAAGGATGCGCTGCGGACCGCTCTTGCGGCAGCGGACTTCACCTCGCTCAGAGGAGATTTCTCGTTCAACAACAATGGCTACCCGATCCAGGACTTCTACCTGCTCGAAGTGGCCAAGCGTGACGACGGCAAGTTCCAGACCGAGATTGTCGAGAAGATCTTCGACGACTATGGCGACGTCTACGCCGAAAACTGCCCGCTCTAAGCAGGCCCCGTGCCGGCCGGTGTCATTGTACCGGCCGGTTGTCATCTGAAGGCCGGATCAACACCGGTCAAACCGATCTAGCACCGTTGCCGCGACCGGGCTTCCCTCTCTCATGAACACAGCCCTTCTCCTGATCCAGACCCTGAACGGCCTGCAATTGGGCATCTTGCTGTTTCTGATTGCAGCCGGGCTGACGCTCGTTTTCGGCGTCATGGACTTCATCAATCTGGCCCATGGCGTCCAATATATGATCGGCGCCTATTTCGCGGTGACCTTCTATACCCTGACAGGGAATTTCTTCCTAACGACAATCCTCGCACTCGGCGCGGCGTTGGTCTTCGGCCTGGTGCTCGAATTTCTGATCTTCCGACACTTATACGACAAAGACCATTTGCAGCAGGTTCTGGCGACCTTCGGACTGATCCTGTTCCTCAACGAGGCCGTCAAGGTGGTTTGGGGGGCGGCACCACTTTCTTATGACGCTCCGGAAATTCTCTCCGGTTCGATTGTCCTTATGCCGGGATTTCTCTATTCACATTATCGGATTGCGATCATTGTTGTAGGACTGCTTGTCGCGCTGCTGCTGTGGTATCTCGTTGCCCGCACACGCTACGGCATGCTGGTCCGGGCCGGCGCATCGAATGCACCCATGGTGTCGGCGCTTGGCGTCAACATCCGCCAGCTCTTTATGATCGTCTTCGGCTTCGGCGCGATGCTGGCAGGCTTTGCCGGCATCATGGCGGGTCCCATCTTCTCAGTTGAACCTGGGATGGGCGACAATCTCCTGATCCTCGCCTTCGTCGTGATCGTCATCGGCGGCATCGGCTCGATCAAGGGCGCCTTCATCGCGGCTCTCCTGATCGGGCTTGTCGACACGCTCGGCCGGTCTTTCGCGCGCGACATCTTCCGGTTCTTCCTGGATCCATCGGCGGCCAATGAGGTCGGCCCGGCGGTCGCGTCCATGCTGATCTATGTCCTGATGGCGGTGGTCTTGTTTTTCCGGCCGGCCGGCCTGTTCCCGGCGGAAGGACGCGGCTGATGACAGACATCGCCGACAGCCAGCCCGTCAAGAACGCCGGCAAGACGGAGGGTCGCGTGCCCTGGATCGCGCGGCTTGATCTAGCCGCCCCGCTGGTTCTGCTGATCCTGTTCGCGCTGGTGCCGGCCTATGCGGCGGCTGCCGATGACGGGTTTATCTTATCTTTCGTCACCCGCATCATGATCCTTGCGATCGCAGCCATCAGCCTCGACCTGATCTTGGGCTATGGCGCGCTGGTGTCCTTCGGCCACGCAGCCTTCATGGGGCTCGGCGCCTACGTCATGGGCATTGCCGCTAGCCATGGCATGACAGAGCTCTGGCTCGTCCTGCCGCTGGTCTTGGGCATTTCGGCGCTGTTTGCCGCCGTCACCGGCGCGATCTCGCTCAGAACCAAGGGCGTCTATTTCATCATGATCACGCTGGCATTTGGCCAAATGACATTCTTCACCGCGACCAGCCTGTCGGGCTATGGCGGCGATGACGGCATGACCTTATGGGACACGACCACCATGTTCGGCGTCGAGATCTTCGGCAACGACACGGTGTTCTATCTCGTCGTGCTGGCCGTCCTGGTCGGCGTCTATCTTCTCTGCCGCGCACTCGTCGCTTCGCGCTTCGGGCGGGTCATTCGCGGCACGATGGAAAACCGCGAGCGGATGGCGGCCCTTGGCTTCGATGTGTTCCGGTTCCAGCTTGTCGCCTACATCATCGCCGGCATGATCGCAGGGCTTTCAGGCTTCCTGCTCGCCAACCATACGGAGTTCGTCAGCCCGGCCTACATGTCCTGGCAGCGCTCCGGCGAACTGATCATCATGGTCGTGCTCGGCGGCATGGGCACGCTTTGGGGTGCCGTCATCGGGGCGATCGCCTTTCTGACACTCGAAGAGGTTTTGTCCTACGTCACCCGCCATTGGAAGATGATCTTTGGACCGCTGATCATTCTGGTCGCGCTCTATGCACAGGGCGGGATTGCGGGCTTCTTGAAAGGCCGGGGCCGTGGATAAAGCAATTTCAGGAGTTCGGCTTGGCCGAACGGGAACCGGTTTTCCGTCCGGACTTGCGCCAAAAAACATGTGGTTGGCGGCAAGCAGCAATGATTGACCCCAAGCCGATCCTCGTTCTCGATCGTCTACGCAAGAGCTATGGCGCGCTGAAGGTCACAGATGACGTGTCGCTCGAGATACAGCGTGGCGAACTGCACGCGCTGATCGGCCCTAATGGCGCGGGCAAGACCACGCTGGTCAGCGAGATCTCCGGCTTCGTGGCGCCTGACGGCGGCCGCATCCTGTTCAACGGCGAGGACATCACGCGCCTTCCGACCCATTGGCGGGCGCATCATGGGTTGGCTCGAACCTTTCAGATTACTTCGGTGATGGCGGGTTTCAGCGTGCTTGAAAATGTCGCGCTGTCGGCCCAGGCCCATAACGGCACGAGCTTCCGCTTCTTCCAGCCGGCATCGCGCGATCACATCCTGAACGACAAGGCGATGACAGCACTCGAAACCGTTGGCCTGCAAGCCAATGCAGACCGGCCTGCGGGCATTCTAAGCCATGGCGAGAAGCGTCAATTGGAGCTGGCCATGGCGCTCGCCGCAGAGCCCGACATGCTGCTGCTTGACGAACCCATGGCCGGCACTGGGAAGGATGAGACGGAACGGCTGATCGAAACGCTGAACGGTCTCAAGGGCCTTTACACGATCCTGCTTGTCGAACACGACATGCGCGCCGTCTTTGCGCTTGCCGACCAGGTCAGCGTGCTTGTCTATGGCCAGGTCATCGCGAGCGGAAACCCAGACGCCATCCGCACCGACCCGCAAGTCCGCAACGCTTATCTCGGCGAGGAGGAAGCGGCGTGAGCGCCCCGCTTCTGTCTGTCCGTGATCTCGCCGCAGGCTATGGCGCGACGCCGGTCCTGTTCGACATCGGCTTCGAGGTCGGTGCCGGTGAAGTCGTGACCCTGCTCGGCCGCAACGGCATGGGCAAGACAACGACGATCAAGACGATCATGGGGCTTGTGAAACCGACCGGCGGCGACATCCGGTTCGAGGGCAACGCCCTGACTGCCGCCCCGCCCTACAGAATCGCTCAGGCCGGCATTGGCCTCGTACCCGAGGGCCGGCAGGTGTTTCCAACGCTGTCGGTTGAGGAAAATCTGGTCGCCACATCGGCCAACCGGTTCGGCGCGGCAGATCCATGGTCGCTATCGCGGGTCTATGAGTTCTTCCCGCGCCTTGCAGAGCGTCGCGGCAATACAGGCAAGCAACTCTCCGGCGGCGAGCAGCAGATGCTGGCGATCGGGCGGGCGCTGATGACCAATCCCAAGCTCTTGATCCTTGATGAAGCCACGGAAGGGCTGGCGCCGATCATCCGCGAAGAGATCTGGGCCTGCCTGTCACGACTTCGCGGCGACAAGCAGTCTATCGTCGTCATCGACAAGAACATCGATGCCTTGGCCAAGCTCGCCGACCAGCATGTGATCATCGAGAAGGGCCATGTCGTCTGGTCGGGCACAACCGCCGATCTGTCCGCCCAGCCAGACCTCAAAAAGCGCTATCTGACCGTGTGAACGCGGTTTCTTGCCATCACACTGTCGTTGGAGTCGCGCCAAGGCCTGTACAGCGAAGCTATGAGCACGCAGAGCCGATTGTAGCCGTTGCGGACAAGAAATGGCTGTGTTGGCCGTTAGAATTTGGACACAGGCTCGATCGACATCGGCCCGGACTGCACGGTGTGTGACTGCCCACCGGAGAGCAGGTCCAAGGTTCGTCCAAATATCTCAATCGCGGCGACCAGTTCAGCCAACGCCATGTCAACGCGGTGGGCCTCTCGGCTCGGCAGTTCGATCTGTGCCCGATCAAGCGCGTATTTGTAGGACGCAGCCCGCCAGGTCAGCGCAACATAGGCCCAATCAGCAACGCGCCGGTTTTCGGCAATCCGCGCATGTGCCGCTGACGCCTCCTCCTCCGTCACGTCCTCGACCCGTTCAAGCGCTTCGACACGGCGGCGGTCGTCACGATAGACCGCCCGGACGGCCACCAGAAAGCGCTCGATCATCGCGCGGTCCGAGCGGATTGCGCTGTCGATCGCGCCATAAAAGGCTGGAACGGACGCGAAGTTCCTATCGCGCAGGTTTTCATAATAGGCGGCGACATCGATCTCGTAGCTCGCCTCTGGCCAACGCCATGCCATAACAACCGTCCGCCGGCCGCGGGTGAAAAAGTGCTGGCGATGCACCGGCATGAAGAACCGGTAGGCGCGCGCACGCATCTCGATCTCGTTGTCGGTCAGAAGAAATGGCGACACGCCCTGCGGATCGTTCGAGTTGCTGCCAAGCGATTGATAGGCAAGCGAGCCGACGCGATTGGGCTCTATGCGGCCGAAATCTCCGGTCCGCGATGTGCAACCCGTAAGTAGGATGACAAAGAGTATGGCCAGCGCGCTGGGCATTGGGCGCCAGCGAGGACTCATTCCAGAATCCCGGCGTGCATTGTTTATCATCACACCCTTGCACACCATGCCGGACCTCAGGCCCGATCACGGTCTGCGGTCAGGTGTTGTGCATCATCGACCTCGATCCGGCGCTCGAACCGGACGACCGGTAAAATCACGATTTCTGCCCCACCTTGCGGTACGGCGGTCGTCTCAGTATCGGCCGTCGCTTTCGGTCTCGCCTCGAATGGCAGGATATCCGCCATCTCCGCGCTCCTATCGCATTGCCCCAGAGTCCATTCCCATACAACCGGCATATCCCCGGCTGCGATAAGACACCCATGCGCCCAACGTAGTTAACAGTCCGCTAACGCCTTGGGGGTGATCCTGTGGGTGCTACTCAACCCTTAAATCGTGCAGCGAGAAGGCAACACAACGAATGACCACGCATTCAGGCTGTGAAGCGGACATGGTGTTGCAGACCGCACGCGCCGCGACATTGAAAGCTCTGGTGCGGGCGTTTCTCGAAGCGCCCGCGACGCGCCGCGAGGAAGAGCCGAGCTTGCGTCATTTCGGCAGCATCGCGTCTGCGCTCTATCTCCAAGTCGGCGAGGGCGTCCGTGCCGAGATCGTTGCCATGGTCGCAGCCGCCAGCGATCTGCCCGATCCGTTCAAAAGCTTGCTATGGGATCAGCCCACAAGCCGCCGCATTCTGATCGAGAACGGCTGCGCGATGAGTTCGGACGAGATGTTTGCAGTCGCGATCGGCGATGATGCGACCTTGGCACGCGCGCTCGCCAAACGCACCAATCTGCCGGACGATGCACGCGGCGCGCTTCTGGCGCGCGATGACATCGCCCAAGCCTCTTTGCCCACTCTGCGGAAAATCAAGCTGCCACTGACCAAACTCCGCGAAGATCATTCCGCCGAAGACCGTCCTGCATCATCAACCAAGCGAGCGCCCCGCATCACGATCCAAGCGGCAGCCAAGCCTCAAAAGCAGCGCGTCTTGAAGACGATCAAAGCAACTCCGCAAGCCATGTCGGACCTTACTGGCTTTCGTCCACCGTCATTCAAGGTCTACCGCCTGTCGCCGCTGATCGCAGCACCAGCGATACTCCAGCTCAACACCCTGATCGCGCCCAGTGAACACATCCTGACACCAAACCCTGACACGCTTCCGGCAACAAAGCGGGCTAAGCTGGACAAACCCGCCAAAGACCTCAGCCAGAGGACGCATGACACCTTCTCACGAGCCCTCCTAACAGGTGAGCCCGAGCGGAAGGATATCGAGCTGGATGCTGCATCGATCATTCTCGACTTCGCGGCCCGCGGGGCGCTGAGCGAGGTCGCATCCACCATCGCCAAGCAGACCGGACAGGACGAGCACATCATCCAACAACAACTCGCGGATATCGAGGGCGCAGATCACGCCAGCTTATGCCGCGCAATTGATCTCGATACACGCGATGCCCTGTCTCTCTATCTGTTGATTCACGGACGGATGCTGACATCCGCTGACTTGCGTGCCTACACCGAACGCTTTGCACCGGGATATGACGCACGGATGCACTTGCCGGACGAGATCACGTCCCCGCAGGCAGACGAAATGCCTGAGACGACGCATCAGGGCTCTGTTGAAACCGAGGCAAACCTCGGACCGGTCCGGCATGCCGCAAGCGTCAGCTGTCCTGGCGCAGCCGTCAGGACAGGTGGAGCGCGTCAGGCGGGCGCAGGGCGAACGGGGACACAACCAAGCTTCGGACGCAGAACGGCCGTGTAAAGCCCGGCATCATGACATGTTGCGCCTGCGTTCAGGACACCAATGCCGCGTCAAGGAAATCGCGACCATCACGGTCTTCTACCGCGATGATCCAGAGATCAGGATCAAACCGACTCTCGCGAGCAAGCTTGTCACTGATACGTTCAATTTCAACGGTTTCGGGCACAATCTCGGCGAATCGACGATCACCAGATTCCGCACTCTCATAGAGCACCTGCGGAGCAGGTCCGATGAGCCGCTCGTGACCATCGAACCGCGAGATATGGATGTAGATCGCGCCGGCGGCTTCCGCACCGCGCTGTGCCACAACAGCAAACCCGCCCTGCCCCTGGATACGACGCAGATAGGCTGCGACCCACAGGGCGGACGTGACGCGAGGTTCGCTCATATCGACAATTTCGAAGACCGGGTTGGGCGTGGGTCGTTTACGACTACATCATGGATTCAAGTGCCAGGACCAGCGCCGCATCAACCTGACCGGTCACGACGAGGCCACGATCGCGCTGGAAGGCTTCGACGGCTCCACGCGTTTGAGGCCCCATCAGACCGTCGATGACGCCGGGCGCATAGCCAAGATCGGCTAGCAGCCTTTGTGCACGCGCAACCTGAGTGTCTGCCGCGGGCGCAGACCGATCCGACACCGATACTGATGTGCCCGGCTCGGCAACAGGTGTCGATCCCGTCACCAGATCCTCAATCGAGATCAGTTCGAACCGGTCGTCCGACGTCAAATCATTCGGCCGCTCGGCAGACGATAGTTCGATGGCAGCCAGAAGTGCTGGCGTGGGCAGCCCGGTCAAAGGCTGTCCGGTTGCTTCTTCAAAGCTCAGGATCGCGTCCTCGGTGTCAGGCCCGAAGACACCGTCGATCGCGCCGGCATAATAGCCTTCTCGGGCCAGCACACGCTGAATGTCGGCAACGAGATCGACATCGGCATGCTGCGCACCCGGCACTCCGCGCGGCGTCTCGGCGGGAGCCCAGAAGAATGCCTGCGGTGCCGGATGGTACGTGTCCTGCCAGACCACGGCGTTGAGCGTCACCCAGCCAGCCGCGATCAGCGCAGCCGCATAACTCATGCTGCGCAGCGGCTGGACACGAACCGTTTCCGTCACATTCATCATTCGACACAATCCACTACTCTAAGACACCATGCGGCGTGGCAGAGCCGGTTCCGCGATACTCACATCCTCATTGCGAAATGACGGGCGCGCCAGGACAGTTTCCTGGCCGCAATCGTCCTCCGTCAGTCGCTCCTTGTCACAAGCGGCAGCCTCGGATTCTGGCAGTGTAACCGTCACGCGCGTGCCGTTTCCGAGCTCGGAGGCAATCGACATCTCGCCACCATGCAGCTTGGCCAGACCCGACACCATCGAAAGCCCGAGCCCCGTGCCCTCATAGGTCTTGTCATAACTCGAATGGACCTGAACAAAGGGCTGGCCAAGACGAGGAATGTCATCCGCCGGAATGCCGATGCCATTGTCTGCAACATAGAGCTCGACGCCGGTGCCGATGTCGACGACGCCGACGACGATATGACCGCCCTCATGCGAGAACTTGATCGCATTGGACACCAGGTTCAGCACGATCTGTCGGCAGGCGCGCGCATCAGCGTTGAATTCGGGAAGATTGCGCGGCAGATCGAGGGCGATTGTCATCGACTTCTTGTCGAGTTCGCCGGCCAATATCCGCACGGTCTGCTCAACCAGGCTTGCAAGATCAAACGGCTCACGGATGATCTCGAAGCGCCCGGTCTCGATCTTCGACATATCGAGAATGTCATTGACGACTGACAGAAGATGGCTGCCGCTGTCATGGATCAGCCCGACATACTCGCGTTGTTTCTCGTTCTCGAGCCGCCCAAACAATTCCTGCGACAGGATTTCGGAAAAGCCGATCACGGCATTCAGCGGCGTGCGCAATTCGTGACTGACGCTGGCCAGAAAGCGGGTCTTGGCAATACTCGCCTGTTCGGCCTCTGAACGCGCGCGCTCGACAGCCATAGCTTGCGCTTTCTGCTGCGAAATATCACGCACGACCGAAACGACGCTGTCATGACCCTTTATCTTGCGGCAACGCAGTTCGATCCACACCGATCCCTGGCCGCTGGCAGCGCCAACCCGCTGGACACGCAGTTCGACACATTGTGGTCTATCGCCTTGGATCGCGGCATCCAACGCTGCCAGAAAAGCCGGACGGTCGCTGACGATGATACACGACATCAGCCCATTGCCGACCAACCCCTCCGACGACAGGCCCAGAACCCGTTCGACGCCGCCTGACGCAAATGTCACATCGCCATTGCGGTTCTGACACAGGATCATGTCGGAGGCATTTTCGGCCATCAATTCATAGCGCTTGTGCTCCGACAAAGCCGCTTCGGCGAGAAAGCCATGCAGATTGCGCAAACGCAGCGCAATGGAGACCGCGTAGGTCAACGCCACGACGATCGAAACGGCCGCCAACAGCCATTCTGGCCCTGGTAGCACCCGCGGCGTCGGAATCTGTCCGAGCACCTCGACCATGACGAGAACACCAGCACCAACAACGCTCGCCACTCCAGCGGCAATCACCATCCGACGATCGCCGGACAAGGATGCCTCAATCGGCGGAATCAAGAGCCAGATCAGAAGCGGTGACGCGAGCCCGCCCGTTAGAAGCGCAAAACCGGTCGCAGTCGCAGCCAGAATTGTCGCGGACAACGCATGCCCCAGCGCAAGCTTACCGGTCCTAGAGACAAACAATGCAATCGCGACCGGAATGATGAGGATCGCCATCACAAACAGCGTTGCCACGTTGGCAGGGGCACCGAGCGCCAGCACGACCGGTACAAGCGCCAAGGCGACCAGCCCGCTCACCAGATGCAGCGAGATGAACGCCCGGTGCCGCGCCGCCATAAGCGGGTCGTCCGAGATGTCGCGATGAACCATCGCACTTGCCCAGCCCGCATCATTGCGCGGGGTCGGCTCCGCTACCAGCATGAGGCCGCCGCCTCCGATACCTGTTCCTATTTTGGCGGATCGTCACACCGGTGACTTAAGGAAGCTTGAAACGCTCGGACCTGCGCGATGACCCAACACCGGATTCCCGGATTCCTGGCGGATCTTGCCCCCTGCCGATACGGATCATGGTTAACGCTTGGTTTGCGAAGCTTGGTTTCCCGAATGCATCAAATTGTGCCGATCGACTGAACTGGGCCGAAAGCCGACCCTGCTACTGTGCCGGCATCGACAGGGAGAGGACCCCGGAACACCGGGGCAAGGGCGTAACATGTTTCTTATCCGGACAGCCTTTTGGCTCAGTCTCGTGATTCTGCTGTTGCCAACAGGCGAAGGCACCAGCCCAACGCAGGCCAACGCGACCGCAAGCGATGCGATCGCAGTGGTTGGGATGACCGTTCAGGATTTGGCGCAGTTCTGCGCGCGCAATCCCGAGACGTGCTCGACGGGATCAGACGTTCTGCGCACCTTCGGAGCCAAGGCCGAATATGGCGCACGCACCGTCTATGGCTATCTCGCCGAGATGAACGGCTCTGAAGCGGCTCTCGACGAGCTTCGGCCGAGCCTCACCGCCACCGGTAGCGATACGCTAACCGAGACTGACCGTGATCCGAACTGGCGCGGACCGATCGACGGGATCGAAACCGAAGCTGGCGACGCCGATCTCTGATTGAACGGCTCCGTGGTTCGGCCATCTCGCGTTTTGCGGCAACTGTCTCAAGACGTCGAAAGATGATCTCACTTAAACGCCAGAGCAACTTGCTCGCACGCGTCACGGCGCAAGGCGTTCCAGGTTGAGCGGCGGTTTGCCTTGGCCGCACGAGCTGCGGACCACTATGCCGCCCTTCATAACGCCGACGGTGTGGTCTATATCCGATTAGGTGAGCACTGAACCGGAGCAGACCGTGGCGATACAGACGCCGTCCCTGAATACGATTCGCGAGGATTTCGCCTTTCTCGACGAGTGGGAAGACCGCTACCGCTATGTGATCGAGCTTGGCAAGGCACTGCCGCCCTTGGCAGCCGATGAGCGCAACGAGGCGACCAAGGTCACGGGCTGCGCGAGCCAAGTCTGGCTAATCATTGACCGAACGCCTGATGGTGCGCTGATATTGCGCGGCGAAAGCGACGCAATGATCGTGCAAGGCCTGATCGCCATCCTGACCGCGATCTATTCCGGGCGGACGCCGCAAGACATCTTGTCGAGCGACGCACGCGCCGTGTTCGATGACTTCGACTTGTCTGATCACCTGACACAACAACGCGCCAACGGGCTGGCCTCGATGATCGGACGGGTGCGCGCTTTGGCAGAGCTACAGCTGGCCGACGGCGCGCCGGCCGGGTGACAGGACCGATTCGGAAAACCTACAGCAGAAAATCGCTGTCCTTGAGGCGGTTGATATCCTCGACGTCGATGGCGCAATCGGCCCGCCGGTCACCGTTGAAGTCGATCTCGACGCGGATGTCGTCGCCGCGGTCTTCAAGACGCAGTTGATTGTCGTTGTTGCGCTTGAAGTTGCGCTCGTCGCGAAAGTCGAGCTTGCCGGAGGCGAGATCCCGCAGATCAATGACGTCATCCGCGCCACGCGAGAAGTCCGTGATGTCGTCGCGCGAGCTGCCCGTGGTACCGGAGTCCGATCGCGCATTGAAATCAAACGTGTCCTTGCCCGAGCCGCCAGACATGTCATCGGCCAATGTGGTCAAAGGCACGTCTCCCCGGAAGCCGAACAGATTGATCGGATGGAACGGCGCGATCTCGAAGGTTGCCGTCTGCAAATTGCCGAGAGCGTCAAAAACCTCGGCTTCGATCAGGCGACCTGATCTGTGGGCAATCACGAAGCCGCCGCCCCGACAGAACACCGACACTGCTGGTGCCGGCCCCACTCCCACCGTCGACAAAGGTGAGCGATTTCCAGATTGTGGGTGTCGTTGTGACGGCTCACCGCACTACGAAGGACACAAACGACGGGCGTACTGCCGCGCCGTCGCCCTGTTCTAACGTAACACGGCAAGTTGGACGGTCCGATGACAAAGATCGAGCAAGCCGGTTCAAGACCGGATGGTCTTTTCCCGAACATGCGTCACAAAGCGCATGATCATCCAGAACATGATCAACCGCGATTGACGGCCTCTTTCGAGAAGCCTGCAAGCTGGGCGTAGCCCGAGACGAGCGCCTTGATCTCGTCTTCGGTGACCACGTCCGACAAGTTGTTGAAGCCGTCCGGTGCGCGCTGCTCGACGAGATCGATGACACCTTCCGGCCCACCGAGGCGGTTCTTTCGCACGATCTCCGCTGTCATGGGCCGGCGCGCGTCGTCATAGGCAGTGAGTGCGGCTTCAACGCTGTGGCCGGAGGTCAGAAGATCGGCCAGCGCACAAGCATCCAGGATCGCCTGACTGGCGCCGTTTGAGCCCACCGGATACATCGGATGCGCCGCATCGCCCAACAGCGTCACCCGGCCATGCGACCAACGCGGCAGGGGGTCTCGGTCGCACATCGGATATTCATAGAATTCCGGAGTCGCGCGGATCAGCGCCGGAACATCGAGCAGGTCAAGATGGAACACGCCCTCGACCTTGGCCATCAATTCGTCGAGCCGCCCCGCGCGGCTCCAGTCCTCGCGCCGCGGCGGTGGGCTTGTGCTGTCACCGATCTTCGACGCCACAGCCCAATTCAACAGCGTCTTGCCAGAGTCCGACACATCGTTCGAGATCGGATAGAGGACGAGCTTGGCGGCAAGACCGCCTGCGATGATCATTGAGCGCCCGGTCAAGAAGGGGTCGGTTTCGAGCGCGCCGCGCCACAGAATGATCCCGTTCCACGACGGCGGCCCCTCATCGGGATAGTATGTCCGGCGCACAGCGGAATGAATGCCGTCCGCACCGATCAGGACATCGCCGGACACCTCGGTCGAGGTGCCTGACGCCGTTGCAAAGGTTCCCGTAACCTGTTCAGCGGTTTGCGAAAATCCGGTCAGCTCATGTCCTGTGTGAACATGGTCCGCACCGATCCGGTCAAGCACCACATCTAGCAGCACCTTTTGCAGCTTGCCGCGGTGGATCGAGAATTGCGGATAATCGAGACCCGCATCAAGGCCGCGTTTTTCGCGCCAGATCTCCTGGCCGAAGCGGTTCATGTAAATGAGTTCGTGCGTGCGGATCGCAACCTTGTCGAGTGCATCCAGCAGACCCAGATCCGCAAGCTCCTTGATCGCATGCGGAAGCGTGTTGATGCCGACGCCGAGTTCGCGGATCTCTGGCGAGCGCTCGAAGATCTCGACCTCGAGTCCGGCCTGATGCAGCTTCAGCGCGGTCGCCAATCCGCCAATACCGCCACCAACGATCAGAACCCGCATGCTGCCCTCCCCGCGTTACTCAGCTGCCTCATCCATCGCCGGGGTATGCCGTGTCGGCTTCGCTTTCAGCCGCAACTCGCGCAGGTCCTCGCGCGCCCGCACACCGTTCCTGAGCGCCTGGTCCTTGCCCGGCGCGTATTGCGGCGGACAGAAGATGTCGTCGACGCCATACTCGCCCGCAGCCTTCATCGTGAAGCCCGGATCGACGAGATGTGGCCGGCCAAAGGCGACAAGATCGGCGCGGCCGGCGGCGATGATCGTATTCGCCTGATCAGCAGACGTGATGTTGCCGACGCACATGGTTGCAATGTCGGCGGTATTGCGGATCTGGTCGGAAAACGGCGTCTGAAACATGCGCCCAAAGACAGGCCGGGACCAGGGCACAGTCTGGCCGGTGGACACGTCGACGAGATCGCAGCCATGGTCCTGGAAGGCTTCGGCGATCTTGACCGCGTCCTCGCCGGTGAGGCCGCCCTCGGCCCAATCGGTCGCGGAGATTCGGACCGACATTGGCTTGCTCTCCGGCCAGACGGCGCGCATCGCATCAAACACCTCAAGGGGAAAGCGCAGCCGGTTGTCGAGCGCGCCGCCATACTCATCATCGCGCTGATTGGTCAGCGGCGACAGGAAGCTCGCCAAAAGATAGCCGTGAGCACAATGGAGTTCGATCATATCGAAGCCGCACGCGATCGCGCGCTTGGTGGTGACGACGAATTGGTCGCGCACCTGGTCCATGTCATCGCGCGTCATTTCCTTCGGCACTTGGCTTTCAGGATAGTAGGGCAAAGCGGACGGCCCGATGATGTCCCAGGCGCCGTCCGCAAGAGGTCTATCCATCCCATCCCACATCAGCTTCGTCGCGCCCTTGCGGCCCGAATGGCCGATCTGCAGGCAGATCTTCGAGACCGACTGGCCATGGACGAAGTCGACAATCCGCGTCCAGGCGGCTTGCTGGTCGTCGGACCAAAGGCCCGTACAGCCCGGCGTGATGCGGCCTTCCGGCGACACGCAGGTCATCTCGGTGAAGATCAGGCCGGCGCCGCCGAGCGCGCGAGAGCCGTAATGCACGAGGTGGAAGTCCTGCGGCATCCCGTCAACAGCAGAATACATGCACATCGGCGAGACGACGGCTCGGTTCTCGACCACCATCTCGCGCAGCCGGAAGGGCTGGAACATCGGCGGTACGGGCGTGTTGACATCGACCCGGTCGGCAAGGAGTGGATCCTCCGCGGTGTCACGCGCGACAAGCTTGGTGACATCGGCGACGAATTCCGGCGCGCGCAGATCGAGATTGTCAAAGGTGATCGCCTTCGACCGAGTCATCAGACCGAAGGCAAAGCGCAACGGGTCCATGTCCCAGAAACGGTCGAGATGCTCGAACCAAACCAGCGACACATCGGCGGCGTGCTGGGTTTTCTCGACCTCCTCGCGGCGCCCGGTCTCGAAGGACGACAGGGCGGATGTGATATCTGAGGGATACGCGCGAACCGCTTCAAACAGCGCGATCGCATCTTCCATGGCGAGCTTGGTACCGGACCCGATCGAGAAATGCGCCGTCGCCTTGGCATCCCCAAGAAGGACGATGTTGTCCTTGACCCAGCGGGCATTGCGGATCATCGGGAACTGGCGCCACAGCGAGCGGTTGGTGATCAGTTTGTGGCCGTCGAGTTCCTCGGCGAAGACACCTTCAAGGAAACGCGCCGAGTGGTCCTCGTCCATCTCGCCCAGGCCAGAGCGTTCGAACGTCGCGGGATCTGTCTCCAGCACCCAGGTCGAAAGGCCGGGCTCATATTGATAGGTGTGAGCGATGAAGATGCCCGCTTCGGTCTCGCGGAAATAGAAGGTGAAGGCATCGAGCGGCTTGGTCGAGCCCATCCAGGTGAAGCGGTTCGGCCTCAGATCGGTCTCGGGCTGGAAATGGTCCTCGAAACGCGCCCGCACCTGGCTGTTGATACCATCGGCCGCGACGATCAGGTCGGCATCGGCCATCAGCGCGGGATCGGCGATGTCCGAGCGGAACTCCAGATGGACGCCGAGTTGTCGGCAGCGCTCATGCAACAACATCAACAGCGTACGCCGGGAGCAGCCGCAGAACCCGTTACCGCCGATCCGGTGCACGGTCTCCTTGAAGTGGATTTCGATGTCGTCCCAATAGGCAAACGATTGGGTGATCGCGCGGTAGCTCTCAGGATCATAATCGCGGAAGGTGTCGAGCGTCTGGTCTGAGAACACCACGCCGAAGCCGAACGTGTCGTCCGGCCGGTTGCGCTCATAGACCGTGACTTCGTGGCCCGGCCATGTCTTCTTCATAAGAACCGCAAAATAGAGCCCTGCCGGGCCGCCGCCGATGACCGCGATGCGCATGATGCTCTCCTCGACCGGCTCCATCCAACTTGAAAGACTAGGGCCAGCAGCAAATAGTTTAGTCATAAAGCAATTGATCGTAAAGCGCGGCGTTTTGGCTTGCCGTTTGGCGGCACTGGATGCATCGGGCCGAAAGGATGGGCTGGTTCAGACTGGATAGATCCACTGTTCCGGCAGCCGCACCTGGATCGCTGCTCCGAGCGTCACCTGACCAGGCTTTTCGACCCAAGCGACAAGCCCTCGAGAGCGCTTTGCCTCGCGGACAAACGCCAGATCGAGCCGATCACGGTCTGGATTATGCTCGGCGATCGCACGGCCGGCATAACGGCACGGCGCGTTCTGCCCTTGAACGCAAAGCGTGAGTCCTCCCGCGCAGAATAGGAGCGTGCCGCGCGGCAGGAAGGACAGGGCCGGGATCCCATCGATCAGCATGTTGCCGCCGATCCAGCACGGATCGATATGATCGATCCCCATCCGTGCGGCCGTTTCCGCAAGCTCGTTGGATGACAGCAAGCTCAGTTGGCGTTCGTTGCGCATCTCGGTGCCGCGCGGATACCACGGTTCACGGGCACCGGAGCTGCGTGTCAGCCCACTATGACGGTCACCGGGTATGCCATCGAAGCCAAGTATCAGACGGTCAACCGGTTCAGTCTCAAAATCGTCTCCGCGTGCTGTGAACAGCCCCGTGAGTGTAGCAGTCAGCTTGGCGCCGGGTGCGATCTTGGGGTGCGTACCGTGAGTGCGATCGAGCATGGGCGACATCCTGTCACTGGTTTGCCGGCACGCCATCTGCGACACCGGAAGCGGCGTAGAGTTTTGCGTATGCTAGGCTATGAGCCAATCTCCGCAATATGGTCCAGATACGCACCATCATCGGCTACGCGGCACGCTGCAACAGGATGGCAACGCAATGAACAAGATCGAGACGAGTCCGGCCTTCGTCGGCCTGCCGACGAAGCTTCCCGAGGACCATCCAGAGGTCGCGTCAGGCAAAGTCGGGGTGCTTGTGGTCAATCTCGGCACGCCGGATGCCACGAGCTATTGGCCGATGCGGCGCTATCTGGCGGAGTTTCTCTCCGACAAGCGCGTGATCGAATGGCCGCGGGCGATATGGTTTCCAATCCTCTATGGGATCGTCCTGCAGACCCGGCCACAGAAATCCGGCCGCGCCTATGACGAGATCTGGAACCACGATCTCAATGAAAGCCCTTTGCGCACTTTCACCCGCGGACAATCGGACAAGCTTGGCGAGGCGCTCGGAGATCTCGGCCCGCGCTTCGTTGACTGGGCGATGCGTTATGGCCAGCCGTCCATTCGCGACCGGCTGCAGGGACTCAAGGACCAGGGCTGCGAGCGCATCCTCGTCTTCCCGCTCTATCCGCAGTATTCGGCGCCGACGACGGCGACGGTGAATGACGAAGTGTTCAAGGCACTGATGGAGATGCGCTGGATGCCGGCGGTCCGAACCGTTCCAGCCTATCACGATGATCCGATCTATATCGATGCGCTGGCGCGCTCGATTCAGACTCATCTCGATGGCCTCGACTTCGAACCGGAGGTTGTTATGGCCTCCTATCACGGCATCCCGAAGAGCTACTTCGAGAAGGGTGATCCCTATCATTGTCACTGCCAGAAGACGACACGACTTGTGCGCGAGCGGCTTGGCTGGACCACCGAAAAACTGATCGTCACCTTCCAGTCGCGCTTTGGCCCCGAGGAGTGGCTGCAGCCCTATACCGACAAGACGATCGAGAAGCTCGCGACTGACGGCGTTAAGCGACTTGCAATCCTGACGCCTGGCTTTTCATCGGATTGCCTCGAAACGCTTGAGGAAATCGCTGGCGAAGGCCACGAGATCTTCGAGGAGCATGGCGGCGAACAGTTCAGCTTCATCCCGTCTCTGAACGACTCAGATGACGGTATGGTCGTAATCGAGACGATTATTCGGCGCGAACTACAAGGCTGGATCTGATCCCCTTCACCTGCGCCTCGATATCAGCACAGCTTTGCCTCTCACGCCCACTGGGCCGGCTATTGTTTAATCGGCGATGTCGTCACCATCGATCGTGGGGCGATAGCCGTCTTCGGCCCAGTGGCGGGTGCCATTTCGCCGGCTCGGTGCGACGTGATCGCCATAGCCGTAATGGCGCGCAAGCTGCCGCAGGGCCATGTCGAGGACGATCTTGGCGGAGCGCCGCGGCCAGGCACGATCTGCTTCGGCTTCGGTCAATCCCTTGAGATGACAGCAGACATCGATAACCAGGTGACCCATTTCCGGACCGAGCATGTCGAGGATACCGCGAACCCGCTTACGGGCATCAATTGCGACATCGAGCATGTGCCCCACGCCGCCCGGCCCCCCATCGGAGAATGGCTGGTCCCAATTCACTGTCAGTCGCGGCATCAAACCAGCACGGGTGTAATCGCTACGAAACCGTTCACCGGCGGCGAACTCGGCCGCACCGATCAGCGGATTGCCATCGGCATCCTTGCGCCGGCGTAGCCACGCCAACGGACTCTCCGAGGGATTGATCCGAGGCGGAGTTCGCGCCGGCGGATGCGGCCTTGTTTTTGACGCAGGTGCTTTGCCGCGCTTCGATGCCACTGTCATGATACCGCCCGCCCCAAACCTGCAACATGCCGGCTGACGGCTTTCTCTACGTCGCCGAGCCAGGCATCAAAGGTCCGGCAATCCCGGCAGTCTTCGATGCGGCGGCAGGCATGGGCGATGGTCGTCCGATGACGCGACAACCAACGCGCCGTTTCCTCCGCCGACCATTCGATCGCCGTGCGGCAGAGATAGGCGACAACCTGGCGGGCCTGGGACGCGCGTGCTGTACCGCGCGATCTGGCCAAGATGGCTCCTGGCGATACGCCAAAATGGCGTGCGACCGAATCCAGAACGAAGCTGGCGGCACTTTCGGTATCAAAGACTGGACTTGGCAAAATCTCTTGCGAAAAAGCACCGCCACCAAAGGCGGGATGACATCGCTCGCAATCGCGCATCAGCATTGGCTCCTAGGTCGAGTTCAAATAGATAGGTATTTATTCCTTTTTATCGCATGAATCGGCCCATGAGGATAGATTGCGGAAAAATCCGCTCATTGGCGAAAAATGTGCCTGTGACGCACATTTCTGAATTCTGATTGGTTGAGCATAGCAAAAAATAGCTAGTACAAACGCTGTTTTTCCACTTCACCTTTGATCTCGACGAACCAGCTTCGCGGTTTAGGTTCTGGAGATCCCAGTCATAGGAATTTATGCCTATATCAACTGACCACCCTATGCTGAGCCTCATCACGGCTTTGCCAGGCAACAACAGATGCGTCAGACAAAAATCGCTTCGCTCTCCAACCAACAACAAGACGCGTCTGAACGCGGTCTATTCCGGTGCGTAACCGCGTGATGGGGATTGTGCGGGGGGGGGGCTGGACGAGCTTATGGCACTGCACCATCACCGGCAGCCGAGGCATCAAACCTGGCGAATGCGCTCGCGCGGTTGTCCAAGGCAAGCCAGATGGCCGCCGCCGGAACGGTGTCAACAGGCGGCGCGTGGATCGTGAGATCAGCAGAGACGGAACACACCGGTAAGCCGGGCGTGCCGTATATGCGCGTCGACCACCATCTGGACGCTTCAGAGCCACCAGACCGCTTGGCGGACATGCGATGTGCCGACCGGAAGCTGGCGCGGATCTTGCGCGCTCTGCGCCTTGAACGGATGTGTGCAGGTCGTGCCGGCTGCAGTATTTCGCGGCACCTAGAGCATGTTCTTGCCGGAAAATCGCACGCACTTTTCAGGAGCATTTTCTAGGACTTGCCTATGCAGCAAAGAGTGCACGGTGCGGGCGAACTCAGTCGGACATGACCATTTTCAGCATAGGCTGTTTGCTGGGAACAAGGACGTGACACCAGATGTCCGGCCGCACACGCCACTTCAACTTCGGAGTGGCTGGCGTTGTCCCGTTTGTGACCATTCAAGACATGTAGCCGGCTGCTGCCGGCCACACTACTTAGGCTTGACTTCTTTGAGACACGAACCGTGTCAGGCGCCTTTCTTGCGCTGACCGAGGCCCATTTCCTTTGCAAGCGCCGATCGCGCGGCGGCATAGTTCGGCGCCACCATCGGGTAGTCCGCTGGCAAGCCCCATTTCTCACGGTATTCTTCCGGTGACAAATCGTAATGGGTGCGCAAATGCCGCTTCAGTGATTTGAACTTCTTCCCATCCTCAAGGCAGATCAAATAGTCCTGAGTGATCGACTTCTTGATCGAAACGGCTGGCTTCGGCGCCTCCTTGGGCTCTTCCGGTACGCCGCCATCGAGCCGCATCAAAGCCTGATGGATATCCTGAATGAGCGCCGGCAGTTCCGCTACCGGGACGGGATTGTTGCTCACATAGGCGGCGACGATATCGCCGGTCAGGTCTATCAGCTCTGGTTTTTGAGTTTCAAGCTCGCTCATATCCGGTCCTTTTGTTCGATTTCTTATAACACGCGGCAACATCAATGGTTTGCGTGGCCTTGACGCCGACTTCAAGCACAACCTCGAAAGTGATTTCTCAAACAGCAATCAGTTAATGCAGCTTCCTAGCCCGGCTCTCGATCAGCAGCTTGATCTCCGTCAAGGCAATCAACGAGCAGTCTAAATCATCCACAAAACTCAGCACAGATAATCACTGACTGTGATCGCTCAAACCAGGCCGCGTATCTCATACAGGAACGATTTCCGATTCGAGTTCCGCCCTGCACTGCTTGAATAAACCAACGATACTGCTTTTACAACAATAATACACCAGTTTTTGTTGGAAGCCGTTGACTTGATGTATAATCGCTAACGAAATGCACGTCAGATATACCTTTGCGTGCATTATCGCAAAAATCTACGGTTCTTCGGCGAACAGGCCAGTGCCTTCAATTTGGCGCGCACTGTGTCGCATGCAAGCTGAACCGTAGATTTTTGCGAGCGACGAGGATGATCCAATGGCAACTAAGCCAATGCAGACTGCCTCCCCAATATCGAACACGAAATCTGATATGGAGTGGCGCGAGCAACTGACGTCGGAGCAGTTTCGTATCTTGCGCAAGCATGGCACGGAGCGCCCCTTTACCAGTCCTCTGCTGAACGAAGGACGTTCTGGAACGTTTACATGCGCTGGATGCGGCAACCCACTGTATCGATCCGAGGCCAAGTATGACAGTGGCACCGGCTGGCCGAGCTTTTTCCAGTCGATGGCTCCGGACGCAGTCACCGAGCACGCTGATCGGTCACTGTTCATGCGGCGCACGGAGATACGCTGTAGCCGGTGCGACGGGCATCTTGGTCATGTCTTTCCCGATGGTCCCGCGCCCACTGGTTTGCGCTATTGCATGAACGGCGTTGCGCTCGACTTCAGCCCGGACGCAAACGGTGAGGTTTAAAAGCCAAATCCCTACTAGGCTCAACGCCTGATCGCGCTGTCGCCGCTCGCAAGCAAATGTGCGCTCCAGCCCAAGCGCAGAGCACCTGCCCGAGGGTGTAATTTGCGTTCCACTCCATATGGGATATCACTAAGGGAATTGGAGGAAATCACAATGTCAGCTGCCACGGATACAACACCGGACATCAAGCCCGGTCGTTTTGTTTGGGATGATGCGTTTTTGCTTGAGTGTCAGTTGACCGAGGATGAGCGTTTGATCAGCGAGACGGCGCGCGGTTTTGCTCGGGACACGCTTCTGCCGCGCATTGAGAGTGCCTATCTCAACGAAG
>JBCBSK010000011.1:0-36916 GCA_039819185.1 Pseudomonadota bacterium
CGATGTGACGATCCTCAATAGCCGTGACCATGGCGACCTCAGCATCTTCCCGAATGTCTCGACGATCGTGATTGGCGGGACGCGGGATCAGATGGGCCGGCCGACCGACCCGCAGTTCCCGTTTCGCTGGGAGGCGGAGACCTTCGACATCGGCAACTACGATCCCGGCGATGATGCAATCGTGCCGCTTGATGGATTGTCGGCGCCTCCGGGCACGGATGTGAATTCAGTCAACGGCCTTAGTGTGGGCCCGGGCGTATCGCAGATCGACCTGGTTGCCCGCGTGATCGCGCAGAGTGCTGCCTCGGCGGCGGGCGAACTGCTTGGAAATCTCCGAACCGATGCATCGTTCGACCCGGGGAACTTCGGAAATGTTTCCTTGACGGATGTTCCGGGCGTGGGGGGCATTTCTTCAACAGAAGCTCTGCAGTTCCAGATCGGGTCCGGTCCCGACGGATTGTTTGGAACCGGCGACGACAGGCGTCCGCGGTTTCAGGAGGACGACTACGCCTTCAACGAGAATGGCGCGATCGGCACTTTCGATGCTCTGTTCAACCTCTCTTTTGCCGCCTCGACCGGTAGTGGAAGAGGGTTTTTCATCGACCCGCGGGATGCGGCCCTGATTGGTTCATTCGGAAGCCGTGATGATACTGCCACGCTCGATAGTCGCAGCGGCGGGAGTATTCTTGCAACCGCAGACGGACGAGGCATCGATATCAAAGCGCCGGGGGGGACCCGGAAAGTTGAGGTTGATCTCGGCGGTGGCAAAGACCGCCTAACCAGTGACGACGATGTGTCTCAACGCCAGGACGTTGCTGGCGGTAATGGCGCCGACAGGATCACCACCGGCAAGGGAAATGATACGATCCGCGGCGGTGATGGCGGAGACCGTCTCGATGGACAAAGTGGCCGGGATACGCTGCGAGGCAATGACGGTGGCGACACACTGCGCGGCGGCAATGGTGCTGACGAGCTGACTGGCGGATCGGGCAATGACACGCTGCGGGGGGAAAAAGGCAAGGACACTCTGACTGGCGGCTCGGGCAAGGACACGTTTGATTTCAATGCGCGATCGGACTCCGGTACCACGGGCAGCTCGCGAGATGACATCACGGACTTCTCGCGCGGCGAGGATGACGTCATCGATCTGCGGGATCTCGTCTCCGGACGGCTCGACTTCCGCGGTGATCGGAACTTCCAGCGCAACAATGACAAGCAACTGCGCTTGGAAGACACCGGGCGTGACATCCGCGTCGAGATCGACTTCAACGGCGACCGGCGGTCGGACTTCGAGATCGATGTTGAGGATATTAGCCGCCTCAGGGACAGCGATTTTCTGTTGTAGAGGCGGGTTCCGCGGTTTCGGCGCGGAGAGATGGTCGCTGGCCGATGGCCTCATGCCGTCCGGTTGCGGCGAGCGATTGCGACGGGTTTGATTTCCCCAACGTCATAGTGTTGTCGAGCATAGCAGTTCCAGGCGGATGAATCGATGTTGTTCCGCCCTTGTTCTTAAAGAACAAATGAGATACAAAGGAGTGGTTGGCGCGGTTGCCGCAACGTGGGATAAGGAACAGCGAGTCATGGGTCAGGGATCACTCCGCCTCATTGAAGGGGGTTCAATGGACAAGTCGAAGGCGTTAGAGGCGGCAATCGGTCAGATCGAACGGCAGTTCGGCAAAGGATCGGTCATGAAACTTGGCGGCGAGCAGGTCGTCGAGGTTCAGTCGGTGCCGACGGGGTCTCTGGGGCTCGATATCGCATTGGGGATTGGTGGTCTGCCGCGCGGCCGCATTGTCGAGATTTACGGACCTGAATCTTCGGGCAAGACAACGCTTGCCTTGCATACCGTTGCGGAAGCGCAGAAAAGCGGTGGTGCGTCCGCGTTTATCGATGCCGAGCATGCGTTGGATCCGGTTTATGCCCGCAAGCTTGGTGTCAACGTTGATGATCTTCTGATTGCCCAGCCCGATACTGGTGAGCAGGCGCTTGAAATTGCCGAGACTCTGGTGCGGTCGGGGGCGATTGATGTTTTGGTGATCGATTCCGTTGCAGCTCTGACCCCACGGGCCGAAATCGAGGGCGAGATGGGAGAGAGTCTCCCCGGCCTGCAGGCGCGGTTGATGAGCCAGGCCTTGCGCAAACTGACGGCGGCGATCTCGCGGTCTCACTGCATTGTCGTGTTCATCAACCAGATTCGTATGAAGATCGGTGTGATGTATGGGAGCCCTGAAACGACCACGGGCGGCAATGCACTGAAATTCTATTCCTCTGTCAGGCTTGATATCCGGCGTACCGGCGCGATCAAGGATCGTGATGAGGTTGTCGGGAACGCTACCCGCGTGAAGGTGGTCAAGAACAAGCTCGCTCCGCCATTTCGTGAGGTCGAGTTCGACATCATGTATGGCGAGGGCATCTCCAAGCTCGGGGAAATTCTCGATCTTGGCGTCAAGCAGAGCATTGTCGAGAAGTCTGGCGCATGGTTTTCCTATGACAGCCAACGGCTTGGCCAGGGGCGCGAAAACGCCAAGCAGTTTCTGCGCGACAATCCTGGCGTT
The DNA here is from genome assembly GCA_039819185.1 of Pseudomonadota bacterium. GTDB lineage: Bacteria > Pseudomonadota > Alphaproteobacteria > Rhizobiales > Tepidamorphaceae > JBCBSK01. The sequence continues at coordinate 2,556 of JBCBSK010000011.1, forward strand.
GCCGAGGAGATCGAGGACAAGGTACGGTCCAGTTATGGTCTCTCGGGCGCAACAGACGCGTCGAGCGATGATAGCGTCTCCGCATGATCCCATCGGTGTGGGCGATGGACTTGGGCGACTGAGAGCGATAGGACGTAGGCGATCCTGTAGTGCTCAGTTAGACTAGGTTGGCAACGCGATGACCGGCGTCAACGAGATCCGGCGGACTTTTCTCGACTATTTCGGGCGCAATGATCACGAGATCGTGGCGTCCAGTCCACTTGTTCCCCATAACGACCCCACCCTGATGTTCGCCAATTCAGGGATGGTGCAGTTCAAGAACGTGTTTACCGGCCTTGAAACACGGTCCTATCAGCGGGCCACGACGGCACAGAAATGTGTGCGTGCCGGCGGCAAACACAACGATCTCGACAATGTTGGTTATACAGCACGGCATCACACATTCTTTGAAATGCTGGGAAATTTTTCCTTTGGTGATTATTTCAAGGATCATGCGATTGAGCTCGCCTGGTCGTTGATCACCAAAGAGTTTGGGCTGAACCCGGATCGTCTGCTCGTCACTGTTTACTCCGAGGACGAGGAAGCCCTTGGTCTCTGGAAAGCGATTGCTGGTCTCCCGGATGAAAAGATCCTGCGTATCCCAACCAGCGACAATTTCTGGTCAATGGGTGAGACGGGACCCTGCGGCCCTTGCTCGGAGATTTTCTTCGATCACGGCGATCACATTCCAGGCGGCCCGCCTGGCAGTCCGGATGAGGACGGCGACCGGTTCATCGAGATCTGGAACTTGGTCTTCATGCAGTTCGAACAGGTATCGCCGGATGAGCGCCTGGCGCTTCCCCGGCCGTCGATCGATACCGGCATGGGTCTTGAACGGATCGCCGCCGTTTTGCAGGGAACGCACGACAATTATCGTACGGACTTGTTTGGCAGCCTGATTGAGGCCTCCGTTGAAGCGACTGGGCGGCCGGCGGACGGTGACGCGAGTGCAAGTCATCGCGTCATCGCGGATCATCTTAGGGCATCTGCCTTCCTGGTCGCTGATGGTGTTCTGCCGTCTAATGAAGGTCGCGGCTATGTTGTGCGCCGCATCATGCGGCGCGCCATGCGCCATGCGGAGCTTCTTGGCGCCAACGAGCCGCTGATGCACAGATTGGTGCCGACACTCGTGCGCGAGATGGGGGCCGCTTATCCCGAGCTTGTCCGCGCCGAGGCGCTTATCCGGGACACTCTTGAGAATGAGGAGGTGCGGTTTCGCCAGACGCTGTCGCGCGGTCTGGCATTACTTCTTTCGGAAAGCGAGCATCTTGGTCCGGGTGATACCCTGTCTGGCGAGACCGCCTTCCGGCTCTATGATACCTATGGCTTTCCGCTGGACTTGACCGAAGATGCGTTGCGGGCACGCGGTGTTGCGGTCGATCATGCGGGCTTTCAAACAGCTATGGCCCATCAGCGGGCAGAAGCCCGCAAGGCCTGGGCCGGCTCAGGCGAGGCGGCCGATGAAGCTGCGTGGTTCGAACTGCGCGAGGCCCATGGCGCCACCGAGTTTCTTGGCTATCATGCCCTATCGTCAGAAGGCCAATTGCTTGCCATTGTCAAAGATGGTGCGCCCGTCGAGACGATCTACGCTGGTGAAACGGCTGCACTGATCCTGAACCAGACACCATTTTATGCGGAGTCTGGCGGTCAGCAGGGTGATACGGGCGTGATACGGGCTGCGGCGGGGGCGGCACTGGGGCGCGTCACGGACACGGTGAAGCGGGCCGGCAGCTCGCATGTTCATGAGATCACCGTTGAGACAGGAACGATGACCGTCGGGGATTCCTTGGAGTTGTTTGTTGATCACGAACGGCGCGAACATCTGAAGGGCAATCATTCCGCGACCCATCTCCTGCATGAGAGCTTGCGGCGCGTGCTTGGTGATCACGTTGCGCAGAAGGGATCGCTGGTGGCTCCCGATCGTTTGCGCTTCGACTTCAGTCACCCGAAGCCGATTGATATGGAGGACTTGGCACGCGTCGAGGATATGGCCAACGCCGTCGTGCAGCAGAATGTGCCGGTTGAAACGCGAGTCATGGATATCAAAGACGCGATGTCGCGCGGTGCCATGGCGCTGTTCGGCGAGAAATATGGCGATGAGGTGCGTGTTGTGGAGATGGGCTCGCCGGATGCCACCGCACCGGACAAGCCATTCTCACTTGAACTTTGTGGCGGAACCCATGTGACACGCACCGGTGACATTGGTCCGATCGCGATTTTGTCGGATGCTGCGGTGTCGTCCGGCGTGCGTCGTATCGAAGCGTTAAGTGGTGAGAGTGCGCGCAGTTATCTTCGGACTCAGGATCAACGCCTGCGAGATCTCGCAACTCTTTTGAAGGTGCCAAGCGATCAGATCGAAACTCGGATTTCGCAGGTCATCGAGGAGCGGCGCAAGCTTGAACGGGACGTGGAGAGCTTGCGCACGAAGCTGGCGATGGGGGGAGCAGGAAGCCCCAATGTGACGTCCAATGAGAGCATCGCGGGCGTGCCGTTCCTGTCGCGCATTGTCGATGGCGTGCAGCCGAAGGCCCTTCGATCGATTGTCGACCAGATGAAAACAACGCTCGGGTCTGGCGTTGTTGCCATTGTTGCTCGGTCCGATGGTGACAAGGCGGCGTTGGTGGTTGGTGTAACCTCCGATCGTGCCCACGACATCAGTGCGGTTGATCTCATCAAGCCAGGAGCCGAAGCGCTTGGCGGTCGGGGTGGCGGGGGACGCCCAGATTTGGCGCAGGCTGGCGGGCCTGATGCTGATCAGGCCGAAGCGGCGCTGGCAGCGGTGCGTGATCAGCTAGAGGTTGTTGCCAGGGCTGCGGTACGTTCGGCGACATAAACCAACTTGGCCGGCTTTAGAATCATGCGGTCGGCACAGCAAGATATGACGCCTTGCGTTGTTTGCATTGGGGATGCCCCACTTGCGCTTACCGCTGTAATGGTAAGGATCGGTCGGTAGCGCATTTGATCCTTTTGGGGGCTCCGCGACATGACCCATGAGCCATGGGTGGACGAGGTCTTAGTCTTTCTCGTTGCCGCCGGCATCGTCGTGCCTCTGTTCCATTGGGCCAGGGTCGGCGCGGTGCTTGGTTTTCTGATCGCCGGTATCATCGTCGGGCCGTTCGGCCTTGGGCGATTCGCCGAAGCCGTTCCCGTGCTCGGCTATCTCACCATCGAAGACCCGGAAGGCGCCCGGCCGCTGGCGGAACTTGGCGTGATCTTCCTATTGTTCCTGTTGGGGCTTGAACTGTCGCTGAGCCGGCTTTGGACCTTGCGGCGCTATGTTTTGGGTGTCGGCGGGCTACAGGTTGCCGCATCCGCAGTTGGGATCGGCCTTGCGGCCTATTTGTTTGGTCTTGGATCGAATGTGGCCGTCGTTCTAGGGCTCTGCCTTGCGCTGTCATCGACGGCAGTCGTCATGCAGCTTCTCGTCGAGCAGCGCCGAGTTGGCTCGCCGGTGGGACGGGTATCGCTATCGGTCCTGTTGTTTCAAGACATCATGGTGGTGCCGATTCTGTTCGTAACCCAGATCCTGGGCGACGTGCCCGACGGCGGCTCACTTGGGATCGCCTTGGCGCTCGGCAAGGCGATGCTCCAGGCAGCTGTGGCTGTGGCCGTTATTCTGGGTGCGGGGCGCTTTGTCCTGAGGCCGCTGTTCCGCTTTGCGGCCCGTACTAGGAGCCGTGATCTGATCCTCGGCATCACGCTGTTGTCGATTTTTGCGACGGCCGTTGGAACCGAACTTGCCGGGTTGTCCTCTGCGCTCGGCGCGTTTCTCGCTGGCCTGTTGTTGTCGGAAAGCGAGTATCGCCATCAGATCGAGGTCGATCTTGAGCCGTTCAAGGGCCTGCTGCTCGGTCTGTTTTTCATGACGGTTGGCATGAGCATCAATATAGAATTGCTGATTGACCAGGCTTTGCTTTTGGTAGCTGGTGTTGCGGCGTTGTTGATTGGAAAGGCCGCAATTCTTTACCTGAGCGCGCGGCTGATGGGCGTTCCGCGTTCGGTAGCTGGCGAGACGGCGCTTCTGATGTCCCAGTCGGGTGAGTTCGCCTTCATTGTGCTCGGCATTGCCCTCGTCGGCGGTGTGGTCGAGGGGCCGCTGGTGCAAACGGTGACGGCCATGGTCGGCATCACCATGCTGCTGACGCCAGTGATTGCGTGGCTCGCGCGCTCCGTCGGCCGGCGTCTTGAAGCACTCGACAGCGCCCATGACGCGCCGAGTGCGGCGGGAACGACGGAAAGCGGCCATGTCGTTATAGGTGGGTTTGGCCGGGTCGGCGAAACGGTTGCGCGGGTTCTGGAAGCGGAAAATGTCAGCTTCGTCGCTCTCGATGCCAATCCGGTACGGGTTGCCGAGCAGCGTAAGTTGGGCCGGCAAGTCTTTTTCGGTGACGCGAGCCGGATCGAGATTCTCGACCGCGCCGGTGTCGAGGAGGCCTCGGCCTTCATCGTCACGCTTGATCAGCCTGGGCTTGCGGAGCGGATGGTGCAGGCGATCGCCACGCGGCGGCCAGACGCGGTGATTGTCGCGCGTGCATCCGATGCCGAGCATGCCAAACGGCTGATACGGGCTGGTGCCACGGGCGTCGTGCCAGAGACCGTCGAATCGAGCCTGCAACTCGTTGGCCGACTGCTCGAAGGGCTTGGCTATCCCGAAGACGCGGCCAATCGACGACTGACTATGCAGCGCGAGGACGAACTGGCTCGACTGGCCTCAATGGTGGAGTAGTCGCCCGCGAGACGGACGGTGGGAACCGGCGTTGTTGAATACGTTCTACGCTGCCATGGCCTTTTGAAGGTTTTTGTCGACGGCATCGAGGAAGCCCTCGGTTGACAGCCATGGCTGGTCCGGGCCGACCAGAAGCGCAAGATCCTTAGTCATCTCGCCGCCCTCGATGGTGCCGATAACGGTGCGTTCGAGCGTTTCGGCAAAGGTCGCAAGCTCCTGATTGCCGTCGAGCTTCGCGCGATGGGCAAGCCCGCGCGACCAGGCAAAGATCGATGCGGTGGAGTTCGTTGAGGTCTTCTCGCCCTTCTGCCATTGGCGATAATGGCGCGTTACCGTGCCATGGGCGGCCTCGGCTTCCACGGTCTTGCCATCTGGCGTCATCAAGACCGACGTCATCAGGCCGAGCGAACCAAAGCCCTGCGCCACGGTGTCGGATTGGACATCCCCGTCATAGTTCTTGCAGGCCCAGACATAGCCGCCCGACCATTTCAGACAGGCCGCGACCATGTCGTCGATCAGCCGGTGTTCGTAGTGGATGCCGGCCGCCTTGAACTTGTCCTCGAATTCGGCCTCGTAGACGTCGGCGAAAATGTCCTTAAAGCGGCCGTCATACGCCTTGAGGATCGTGTTCTTGGTCGAGAGATAAACCGGATAGGCTCTGTTCAGGCCGTAATTCAGCGCAGCGCGGGCGAAGTCGCGGATCGAGTCATCAAGATTGTACATCGCCATGGTGACGCCTGAGCCCGGTGCATCGAAGACCTCGTGCTCAATGACCTCACCATCCTCGCCCTCGAAGCGGATGGTCAGCTTGCCTTTGCCGGGAAAACGGAAATCTGTCGCGCGATATTGATCGCCAAAGGCATGACGGCCGACGATGATTGGCTGGGTCCAGCCGGGCACCAAGCGCGGCACGTTCTTGCAGATGATCGGCTCGCGGAAGATAACGCCACCGAGAATGTTGCGGATGGTTCCGTTCGGGCTGCGCCACATCTTCTTCAGACCGAACTCCTCGACGCGCGCCTCGTCCGGCGTAATGGTTGCGCATTTGACACCGACGCCATGACGTTTGATGGCATTCGCCGCGTCGATCGTGATCTGATCGTTCGTCTTGTCGCGTGCCTCCATGCCGAGATCGTAGTAGTCGAGTTCAACATCGAGATAGGGATGGATCAGCTTGTCTTTGATGAGATGCCAGATAATCCGGGTCATCTCGTCACCGTCGAGTTCGACCACCGGATTCGCGACCTTGATCTTCGCCATGAGAGATGTCCTTGGATGTTGAAGGGTGCCAGGCGGGCACCTGGCGGACGGTAAGCGGGTTTTGGCGTGCTATAGCATCCACGCCGCCGGTTCGGAAATAAGTCGGACGACGCATAGCGCGGACATATGTAGAGCGAGACGGCAATGGCGAAATCAAGTCTGAAGAAGCGATTTCGGCGGTTTCGCGAATCCGTCTTGGGTCCGCTCCTGTTGAACAGGAAATTCTGGGCACGCCCGATCTATACCGAACTCGGCCGCCGCGACGCGAAGATCATCGTCAATGGCTCCGATCACCGAATTGTTGTCGATCCCGGCGACCGGGTCATCGGCCAAGCGATCCTGCGCAAGGGGGTCTGGGGGCGCGTGGAGCAGGATGCGGTGATCGCGTTTCTTGCCGCGCGGGGGCTTGCATGCGGCGTCTTCGTTGACGTTGGCGCCAATATCGGCAGTCAGACACTCTATGCGATGCTGTCGGGCAAGTTCGATCGTGCAGTCGCCATCGAACCCTTCACAGCGAATGGGGATCTGTTCGAGATGACAATGCGATTGAACGACCTGTCGGATCGGGTCTCGATTGTGCGCGCAGCTGCCGGTGCACAGGCCGGAACCGCGACGCTGTATACGGACGCCTGGAACTCCGGCGGTCATAGCCTGAAACCAATCCGATCAGGACCAGAAGTCGCTGACATATCTGTCGTCACCGTCGATCAGGCATTGGCCGATCACAACTGCCGAACGCATGATGTTGGCCTTGTATGGATTGATGTCGAAGGGGCCGAGGTGGACGTCCTGGAGGGTATGCCAGACCTTCTCTCGGCACGGCCTGCATTGATGGTTGAGTACACGCCCGCCTTTCACGACCCGTTGGCCCGGCAGCGTTTCGTTGCGCAGGTGCGGACGTATTACGACCGGATCTACACAGTCGATGCAGTCGCAGCGCGAGGCATGGATGCCGAACCGCTGGCAGACGATGCGCTTGACGATCTCGACACCCAAACCGATCTCCTCTGTCTTGCGGACGCCCGTTCCAAATAGGCGGCTACAAACATGGCGGGTCCGCGCGGGGCTTGCAGCAAGCCTGCTTGGTCCTTAAACGCTCGATCCTCGATACCTAACTTGTTGAACCACGTCCGGAGCCGATGGCAGGAACCGACCAGACACGTCCCGTGCTGACGGGCGGCCCGACCATCGTTTTGGTTGCCCCTCAGCTTGGCGAGAACATTGGCGCTGCTGCGCGTGCCATGGCCAATTTCGGTCTATCACGTTTGCGCATCGTCGCACCGCGTGATGGTTGGCCAAGTGATCCTGCGCGCGCCAACGCCTCCGGCGCGGACTGGGTGATAGATGGCGCGCAAGTGTTCGACACGACGGAACAGGCAATCGCCGATATTGGCCAGGTGTATGCGACGACCGCCAGGCCACGCGACTTGGTCAAGCCGGTGCGGGGCCCCCGAGCGGCCGCACGTGGCCTAAAGGCACGCATTGATGGCGGCGAGGAGGCGGCCATCCTGTTCGGCGGAGAGCGGGCAGGCTTGAGCAATGACGACATCGCTCTTGCCGATGTGATCCTGACCTATCCGGTCAATCCAGGCTTTGCCTCGCTCAATCTCGCCCAGGCCGTGCTTGTCATGTCCTATGAGTGGATGCAGGCTTCGCTCACTGGGGTTGATTCCGATCCGAACGATGCCGAGTGGGCAGGTCCGGCCCGCCCTGGCTGGGAAGAGGCGCGGCCCGAGCATGCCATTGCGACCAAGGCCGACCTGTTTGGCCTGTTCGAGCACCTCGAGGGCGAGCTAGACAGGGCTGGCTTTTTGAAGCCGCCCGAAAAGCGGCCCAATATGATCCGCAATCTCCGCAATCTCTGGCACCGGGCGCAGTTGACCGACCAGGATGTCCGCACCTTGCGCGGCATGATCGTGGCACTGACGGGACGAAAGTTCACTCCTGGTCAGACGGAGCATCCTGCGTCTGAAGCAGATTCGGAGACCAGCGGATGAGCCGGGTTCTGGTGTTCGATTCAGGACTCGGTGGTGTCACCGTCTATCGCGCCTTACGCGATCAGCGACCGGACGTTGCGCTCGGCTATCTCGCCGACAATGCTGTTTTTCCCTATGGCGATCTTGGCGAGGATGCACTGATTAAGCGGACTGTCGAGGTGATCGGTGCGGGGCTCTCCGCATTTCGGCCCGAGGTCGTGGTGATTGCCTGCAACACCGCCTCGACACTGTGCCTGCCTGCGGTGCGCTCGGCGTTTCCAGAGATCGATATTGTCGGCACAGTGCCGGCGATCAAACCTGCCGCGCGTAGTACCCGATCAGGCCAGGTCAGTGTTCTCGCCACGCCGGGAACCGTACGGCGCGACTATACGCAGGCATTGATCCACACCTTCGCGCGACATGTCGAGGTAACGCTGGTGGGGGCACCCAATTTGGCGAAGCTGGCGGAAGACTTCGCGCTGACAGGCAAGGGCGATCGCAATGCCGTAGCCCGCGAGATTGCGCCCTGTTTCGTCGAAACACAACGCGCGAGGACGGACACCGTGGTGCTCGCCTGCACGCACTATCCGTTGCTCTTGCCGCTTCTCGAAACGCTTGCGCCCTGGCCCGTTGGCTGGATCGATCCGGCGGATGCAATTGCGCGGCGGGTCGGCCATCTCATTGGGCAGACTGGAGCCCCTGCGGGTCAGGATCCGCCGCTGTTTGTGACCCAAACCGATGCAGATCTGACGGGATCCTTTGCCAAGCTGATCGGCGAACTGCCGACGTGCGTGGACCTGATGATCGGATGATGCTCCCGGTCTTGTAAGATGCCTGGTGCGCACAACAATTGACAAGTGCTGGCGCCCAACCTAGAAAATCACCTTCACGCGGGCCTCAGGGCTCGCGTTTTCCGTTCCCGTGACCTCAGGCGTTGTGTCGCCAAGAGGTCTGTCGGTCGCCTCGGCGGCAGAGGAGGGCACGGTGTTTCACCACCGGTAAGTGAGGACTGACATGTCGAAGCGGCAATCCGCGAAGTATAAAATCGATCGGCGTATGGGCGAAAACATCTGGGGTCGCCCGAAAAGCCCGGTCAACCGGCGCGAATACGGCCCAGGCCAACATGGCCAGCGGCGCAAGACGAAGATGAGCGATTTTGGCCTTCAGCTTCGCGCCAAGCAGAAGCTGAAAGGTCATTACGGCAACATCTCGGAAAAGCAGTTCCGCAAGATCTACGACACGGCCACACGACTCAAGGGCAACACGATCGAGAATCTGATCGGGCTTCTGGAGTCGCGACTGGACGCGATCGTCTATCGCGCGAAGTTCGTGCCGACCGTGTTCGCCGCCCGCCAGTTCGTCAATCACGGTCATGTCAAGGTGAATGGCCAGCGGGTCAATATCCCGAGCTATCGTTGCAAGCCGGGCGATGTTGTTGAGGTCAAGGACGCCTCGAAGCAGATCGGCATGCTGCTGGAAGCGGTGCAAAGCGCCGAGCGCGACGTGCCGGAATACATCGATGTCGATCACAACAAGCTGGTCGCGACTTATATTCGCCGGCCGGCGTTTTCGGACGTGCCCTATCCTGTCCAGATGGAACCGAACCTGGTCGTCGAATTCTATTCCAGCTGATCTGGCTTTTGTTTCGGATCCCCCCTTCGTTGTTGGCACGTTCTGGGGCCAATCCGTCCGACGGAATGGCTCCGGCCCTACATGTCCGTCAGCATGCTGGACAGCGGCCGGCGCGGGCCAAGCGGTGGCACGGGACGGTTTGGATAGCCGAACCGTAAGATCAGTTGCGGCATGCCATCGAGGCCCAGGTGATCTGCGACATCGCGCCGTAAGTCCGGCACTTCGATTGGCTGGTTCAGGAATGACGCTGACACGCCATGCGCTGTCGCCGTCAGCAGCGTTGCCGCAAGCGCCCGGCCGCAGGCGATCCAGTCGGCAGGTTGGTCGGTGGGTGTGACGAGGGTCGCCAGAACCGGTGAGTGTTCGGCGATGTCGCGGTCGCGCGCGGCCTGCTTGTCGCCGAGATCGAAGGTGCGGATCGCGAACGCGCCGACGCCGGTCAAGACGCCTGGCATGCCGAAGACTTCGCCCGACATGCCGTCATGCGTATCCCCGCGGCGCGGGTGGATCCAGTTTGACAGTTCGGCACGGAAGGCCGGATCAGCGAATTGGCGCTTGTCACCCTCGGCAATCAGATCGGCGATCATATGGCGCTCGTCTTGCGTGCGCATGATATGCAAGTCCGGCCCGAACTGCCGACAGGCATCCTGAAGATCTGCCGTGACGTCGTTTGGGACAGCTTGATCCGCGAACGGGAATCGGTAGGTGGCGCGTGTCTCGATCGCATCGAATACAGCTTGATCGACATCGCTCGGCTCATACGACCCGCCAAGGCCCACGCGTGCGGCCAGCCAGGGCGCGTTTGGCTCGGGCAACACTTCAACGTCACCAAGATGACCAAAGTGCCGCAGCGCAACCGCCAGAGTTTCGATCAGAGCGCCGATTGAGATCATCAGTTCGCGACAGTCAGGGTCGGTAATCTCAAGTCTATGTGTGAGGTCGGCGTGAATGCAGAGGTGATCTTCGTGAAGGTCGAATCGCCAAGGCTGGCTGTTATGGCTCGATGGAGCGAGTACCGCATAAGACAAGGCGAAGCGCAGGCGTTCCCGTGGGCCGGCATCGGTTGGATAAAGATGCTCCCTGCCAAGGGGCGGTCGCCCTGGCGCACCGTGATCGACAGTCGAAAACAGCCTGTCCGCACGTGTCATTGCTATGATGTCCTTGCCAAATAACGCTGACTGCGGGGCAGTGCCTAAGCGGACACAACACCGGTCCGCTTGTGATCCTATGTCAGTCGAGCTTCTGCCATATGGGCGCGTTTCAGCCGCTCGCCGGCCCACATTGACAAGACAACCGCCAGCGTGAACAGCCAGATGCCCGGCAGTGTTGCAGCAGAGGCGATCCCGGATCCCTTGATCGCGAGGATGACCAGTGCCACCACGAACACATCAAGCATCGACCAGCGGCCAACCAGATCCGCTGCACGCGACAGAGTTGGAACACCCGTTCCACGAATTAGGATAAGCGTGCCGTCTGTCAGGAACAAGACAAGCTTTACAATGGGCAGGAGAAACGAGAACAGCGCCAGGACCGTCGCCAGCCAGACCTCGCCATCGAGCCACAGGGCATAGATCGCGGAAACCAGTGAATGCGTACGATCGAAGACGAAGAACTGTTCGAACGCAATCGACGGGAGAAAAAGACCGACGCCGAGACAGATCCCGGCAGCAAATGTGATGGCGAGCGTTACACCGGCGCTTACGCGGTCACGAGAGGCGACCGCGTTCATAGTCCTGTCGTGAGACGTGTGCGTCAGGCGGACTGGGTCGCGGCGACACCCTTTTCGGCGAACATGTCCTTGAGTTCGCCTGCCTGGAACATTTCCCGGATGATGTCGCAGCCGCCGACGAACTCGCCCTTAACGTAGAGCTGCGGAATGGTCGGCCAATTGGTGTAGGCCTTGATGCCTTCGCGCACATCCATGTCGTCGAGCACGTTGACGCCCTTATAGTCGACGCCGAGATAGTCGAGGATCTGAACTACCTGACCGGAAAACCCGCACTGCGGAAACTGCGGCGTGCCCTTCATGAACAATACCACGTCGTTGGATTTGACTTCCGTGTCGATGAAGGCATGTGCGTCGGTCATGTCGAGATCCTTTGCGCAGATCCGGGGCAAGGCCGGATCGGTTAGGGGCGTAGTCGAAATGATGGGGGTTAAAGCGCGAACGTCAAGAGAGCGTGGCGCGGGGACGTGAACAGGTTACTCCGGCGCCGAGGTTTGCAGCGCCAGAGCATGCAGAACCCCGCCCATGTTTCCTTGCAGAGCCTGATAAACCATCTGGTGCTGCTGCACACGGTTCTTGCCGCGAAAGCTTTCCGACACGACCGTCGCCGCATAATGGTCGCCATCGCCCGCCAGATCACGGATCGTGACGTCGGCGTCTGGGATCGCCTGTTTTATCATGTGCTCGATTTCGCCGGCGTCCATCGGCATCGGGAATGTCCTTTCAAGTCAAGCTGGCGTGCCGCATTAGCGTGCCATGAAGCGAGGAAACCATGCTTCATGTGCCTCGCGCAATTCGCTTAAGGATATGGCGCGGGCATTGCCGAGTTTCAAATCCGTGCCGCCGGTTAGTGCGACCCAGGGCAGTAAAATGCCCGCCTGATCGGCGCGTTCCCAGAGCGCTTCGAGATTGGCTTGCGGGCAGGTGACGACATAACGGCCCTGATCCTCGCCGAAAAAGATATCGATCGGTGATACACCATCCAGAGGGTTCACCGTGCACCCAATGCCTGATGCCAGCGCCATTTCGGCCAGTGCTACGCCGAGCCCGCCATCAGCACAGTCGTGTACAGCTGTGACCAGTTGATCCTGTATCGCGGCACGAACGAAGCCGGCGACGCGCAGTTCGTGGTCGAGATCGACAACCGGTGGCGGGCCTGCTTCCGCGCCCTCAAGGCCGGCAATCTCACGCAAATAGAGTGACTGGCCGAGATGGCCGGTCATGGTTTCGGGCCAGCCGGCGACCAGAACCGACTCGTCTTCCGACTTGAAGGCGATCGTTGCCATGGTCACGATGTCATCGAGTAGACCGACGCCACCGATTGCTGGCGTTGGCAAGATCGCCTGGCCGTTGGTCTCATTGTAGAGAGAGACATTACCGCTGACGACTGGGAAGGACAGCGCCCGGCAGGCCGCCGCGATGCCTTTGATGCAGCCGACGAACTGGCCCATGATCTCGGGCCGCTCGGGATTGCCGAAATTGAGATTGTCGGTCACCGCAAGCGGTGTTGCGCCGACGGCGGTCAGATTGCGATAGACTTCGGCAACCGCCTGCATCCCCCCCTGGAACGGGTCCGCCTCGCAATAACGCGGCGTAACATCGACGCTCATGGCAAGCGCTTTCGGCCCGTCCTCGACAAGGACGACAGCCGCGTCGCCGCCTGGCCGCTGCACCGTGTTGCCGAGCACCAGATGGTCATACTGCTCCCAGACCCAGCGCCTGGAGCACAGATCCGGCGAACCTATAAGCTTCAGCACGGCATCATCGGCATCCATCAGCGGGACCACGCCGGGATCCAGCGGGGCGGGGCTTGGATGCGCGATGTAGGGCCGGTCATATTCCGGTGCTTCGTCGCCAAGTTCCTTGATCGGCAGATCTGCCATTTCCGCGCCCTTGTGATGAACGCGGAAGCGGAGATCGTCCGTTGTCTCGCCGACGATCGCGAAATCAAGGCCCCACTTCTCGAAGATCGCCCGGGCTGTGTCCTCCATGCCGGGCTTCAGCACCATCAGCATGCGCTCCTGGCTCTCGGACAGCATCATCTCATAGGCCGTCATGCCGTCTTCCCGGCATGGCACGGCATCGAGGGTAAGCTTCACGCCGAGATCGCCTTTGGCGCCCATCTCCACGGCGGAGCATGTCAGGCCGGCGGCGCCCATGTCCTGGATCGCGATAACAGAACCCGACGCCATCAGTTCGAGACAGGCTTCGAGCAGGAGTTTTTCGGAGAACGGATCACCGACCTGAACCGTGGGGCGCTTCTCTTCGGCATCCTCGCCGAATTCGGCCGATGCCATGGTCGCGCCATGGATGCCATCGCGGCCTGTCTTGGAGCCGAGATAAACGATCGGATTGCCGACGCCCGACGCCGCCGCATAGAAAATCTCGTCGGTCTTCGCGATGCCGACGGCCATGGCATTGACCAGGATGTTGCCATTGTAGCGGGGATGGAAGTTCACCTCTCCGCCGACGGTCGGAACCCCGAAGGAGTTGCCATAGCCGCCGATGCCGGCAACGACGCCCGAAACCAGATGGCGCGTCTTGGGGTGGTCCGGCGCGCCGAACCTCAGCGCGTTCAAGGCTGCGATCGGTCGTGCGCCCATGGTGAAGACATCGCGCAAAATCCCGCCAACGCCGGTGGCCGCGCCCTGATAGGGCTCGATGAAGGACGGGTGGTTGTGGCTCTCCATCTTGAAGACCGCACACAAACCATCACCGATGTCGACGATGCCTGCGTTCTCGCCAGGTCCCTGGATGACCTTGGGCCCTGTCGTGGGCAGGGTCTTGAGCCATTTCTTTGAGGACTTATAGGAACAATGCTCGTTCCACATCGCTGAGACGATACCAAGTTCGGTCAGCGTCGGCTCACGGCCAATCAACTGAACAAAGCGGTCATACTCGTCGGGTGTAAGGCCGTGCTGGGCGACAAGCTCCGGCGTGATTTGCGGCGCGTTGGGGATCATCATGACATCCGGGGAAGGGGACTCGCGTGATCGTCTAGCACCCGGTCAGCGGTTTCTCCAGAGGTGGGCCGGTGTGAATGCTCCAACATCGACCGGAATTGGGAAGCTTGTCGCAACTGCTGCCGATGACACGTGATCTACATCACCAACGTGCAGGATTGTCCTAGGCACGGACCGCTGTTATGCGCTTACTCTGTGAAGCGTTATGATCTCCACGTCCATGCGTCGATCAGTCGACCCGAATGAGCCAGAGAGTTAGAGCACCATGCAACACGACGTTGAGTTCCGTGGCCAGGCTGGTGCCTATTTCGGCATCTGGATCGTCAACATCGTTCTGACGGTCCTGACGCTTGGCATCTATTCCGCCTGGGCCAAGGTGCGCACACGGCGCTATTTCTATGGCAACACCTTCATCGATGGCGCGGCGTTCGACTATCACGCCCGGCCATTGCAGATCCTGATCGGCCGGATCATCGTCGTCGCGGCTTTGACTGTGTATGTCATCCTGTCGGGGTTGTTGCCGCTTGTCGCGGCGGTTTTGGCGCTGATCTATCTCGGCCTCGTGCCCTATTTGGTCTCGCGAGGTCTGCGCTTCGATCGCCGGGTGACGAGCTATCGCAACGTTCGTTTCGATTTCGTCGGTGGTTATGGCGGCGCGTTCTGGTCATTCATTTTGCTGCCGTTCCTCAACATCTTCACGCTGTTTCTCGCGACGCCGTTCGTGACGCGCCAGATCTCGCACTATGTGACGCGGAACACGCGCTATGGCGACCGGCCGATCGAGGCACAGATGCCGGTCGGCGGGCTCTATGGCGTGTTCGGCGTGACGGTCTTGCTGGTACTGCTGACGGCCGGCAGCCTGGTTGCGGTGATGGCCGCCGCAGTTCCGGGGCTGTTCACAGGCGAAGTCTCGCCCGCCGAGCTTGAGTTCCTGATGGCTCAGGACCCGCGGCTCGCGGTGCTGCCGTTCCTCGCGATCCCGATCTATCTCCTGTTCATCATCGCCGCGCTGGCCTATTTCGTGGTTGGCCGGAACGCGCTGATGAATGCAATGGTGCTCGACCGTATTCACCGCTTCCGGTCGTCTGTCTCGATCACGCGCTTTTCGTGGATCACGATCTCGAATTTCCTTGTTTGCGTCGTCACCCTTGCCCTGATGATCCCCTGGGCACGCATTCGCGTCACGCGCTACATGTGTGACCAGACCAAGCTGATTGCCGGCGGTCCGCTCGATGCCTATGCCGCCGAGGTGAAGCAGTCCTCCGGCGTTGTCGGTGCAGAGTTCATGGACTTGGAAGGGGTCGATGTCGGCGCCGCATTCTGACGACGATGGCGCAGCCCGGCATCTGACGGAACTCCGAGGCGAGTGGTTTCCAACCGGCAGCGGTCGGGCCACGCCCGCCCGGCTCCGCGGCGTAGGCAAACAGGCGTATGTTCATGAAGTGGATGGCAAACGTCTGCTAACGTCTGCGGCGCGCGAGGATCTGGACATTTCGCAACGCCTCGATAGCGTGGCGCGACGAACCACCTTTCCGGATGGCAGCGTCTTCGTCACCTATGACGATGACGGCGTCGACCGGCTGATCGGGACATCGGATTTCTCGCGGCTGATCAACTGGCTTGAAGTGCCCCATCCCCGGCTGCTTTTGGTGGCCCTGTTTGGCATCGCCTTGATCATTGGCGTCTATCGCTACGGCATTCCGGTTCTGGTCACCGTCGCGGTTGCGGTGACGCCACAGCCGGTCGTCGAACTGGTCTCTGATGCGGCCCTTCAGGGCATCGAGCGTCAGATGTTGTCGCCGACGCGATTGTCTGATGCCCGTCAACAGGATCTCAGCGAGGTTTTCGAGGACCTGATCGTGCTGACGTCGGGCGCCGTCCAGGCGCGTGACCCGGTTCTGTTGTTTCGCGACGCGGCGATCGGTGCCAACGCTTTCGCGCTGCCGGACGGCACGATCATCGTGACCGATGATCTCGTTCGGCAGTTCAGCGAGGAGGAGGTCGCAGCCGTCATGGCGCATGAACTCGGCCATGTCGAATATCAACATGGCTTGCGGCTGCTCTATCGTTCGGTGGGATTGTTCGCGCTCATTACGCTGATCACTGGTGATGCCAGTGGCATCTTCAACGATATCGCCCTGCAAGGCGGGGCGCTGGTTGCGCTTGCTTATAGCCGCGAGCACGAGCACGAGGCGGATGCTTATGCCGTCGATCTGATGATCACCGCAGGCCGCGATCCGATGGCGCTGGCGACATTCTTCGAGAAGATCTCTGAAGAGACGTCGAGCCTCGGCGCGCTTGGCTGGCTGTCGACCCATCCCGAGACTGATGAGCGGATTGATGCTGTGCGCGAGCGGATTGGGCAGCAACGGCCCGTGGGGTCAACGCCCCTCTGATCCGTTCAAACCAGGCTCCGTGATCGCCATGGGCCAGCTTGCTCGGTCGTATATCCGTTTCAGCCAGTCGCCGAGCGCCGGATGCCCGCCGATCAGATCCGCCCCGGTCGGCGATTGGGTGCCATAGTCGAGCATTGGCGCGAGATGGGCATCGGCGAGGCTATAGCCATCACCCGCCACAAACGGCTGATCGCTCAGGAGGCCCGCCAGAGCGGCGAGCGCCGTCTTTGACAGGCTCGCGCCGGCCCTGACGACATCCGGATCGGTCGTACCACCCTCGCGCGGCAGGACAACTTCCTGCACGAATACGTCCCAGACCAGCGCCTTGTAGAGATAGGCATCGATGATGCTGATCATCTGCGCCATGCGTCCAAGTGCTTTCGGGTCGGCTGGTTGCAGGATTGGCCCGTCGAAAGCTGCATCGATGTAGCGGCAGATGGCGGCGGTTTCGTAGAGCACATAGTCGCCATGCTCGAATACCGGGACCTTGCCGAAGGGGTGGCGCGCGAGATGCACGGCCTTGGAGGTTTCCTCGAACACCTCGACTGGCACAAGCTCGTAATCAATGTCCTTTTCGGCAAGCGCGAGCCTGGCAACGCGGACATAGGCGCTGTAGCTTGGACCGAAGAGACGCGGCTTCGACAGGACCGTCACGCCGCTTCCCGACCGGGGCCGAAGAAGCCGGACAGTGAGCGGAACAGGCCAAGCCCGTCGGTTGAGCCCTGGAAGGCTGCGGTGGCGTCTTCCGGATGCGGCATCATGCCGAGCACATTGCCTTTGGCATTGATGATCCCAGCGATGTTCCTCTGCGAACCATTCGGATTGGCGGTTTCGGTGACAGCACCTTCCGTATCGCAGTAGCGGAACAGAACCTGACCTTCTCCTTCGAGTCGGTCCAGGGTCGCCTCGTCGGCGAAGTAATTGCCATCACCATGAGCGACGACAACCTGGGCTACGGCACCGGCATTATAGGCGCGGGTGAAGCGCGTGTCCGATCGTTCGACGGTGAGATGAGCATCGTGACAGACAAATTTGATGCTTTCATTGCGCATCAGGGCGCCGGGCAAAAGCCCGGTTTCGAGCAGCATCTGAAACCCGTTGCAGACGCCGAGCACGGTCAGCCCGGAGTTCGCCTTCTGGACCACATCACGCAAAATCGGAGAATGGGCCGCGATCGCGCCACAGCGCAGGTAGTCGCCATAGGAAAAGCCGCCAGGCAGGATGGCGACATCGCAAGCGGGGAGGGTCGGCTCGCCATGCCAGACGATTTCGGGCATCCCGCCGGCGCGCCGAATGGCAGCCGCCATGTCGCGCTCGCGGTTGGTGCCCGGAAACAGAATGATCGCTGCTTTCATGGCGCTTACTCGACGATTTCGATGGCGTAGTTTTCGATCACGGTGTTGGCGAGGAGCTTCTCACTCATGTCGGCAACCTCGCGCTCGGCAGAGGCACGATCGCTGCCCGCCAGTTCCAGCTCGATCAGCTTTCCCTGGCGCACATCTTCGACGCCAGAAAATCCAAGCGCATCAAGAGCATGGTGTATGGCTTTGCCTTGCGGGTCGAGGACGCCGTTCTTCAAAGTGACGGTGACACGGGCTTTCACGGAGCCTCTCCTCAGAATTAGTGTACAAGCCGCGGCCCGCGGGCCTGCGCAATCTCCTGGTCGACCATGATGCCGAGCCGGCGAGCAACTTCGGTATAGGCCTCGATCAGCCCACCGAGATCCTGGCGGAAACGATCTTTGTCGAGTTTGTTGTCAGAGTCGATGTCCCATAGCCGGCAGGAATCCGGGCTGATCTCGTCTGCGAGCACAATGCGGACCATGTCATTCTCGTAATGCCGGCCAAACTCAAGCTTGAAGTCGACGAGCCGGATACCGGTGCCGAGGAACAAACCGACCAAGAAGTCGTTGACACGGATCGACAAGGCCATGATGTCATCGATTTCCTGCGGGGTTGCCCAGCCGAAGGCGGTGATGTGCTCTTCTGAGACGATCGGATCGCCGAGTTCGTCGTTCTTATAGTAGAACTCTATGATCGAGCGTGGCAGTTGCGTGCCTTCCTCGATGCCAAGCCGTTTCGACAGCGAGCCGGCCGCGACATTGCGCACGACGACCTCAAGCGGGATGATCTCGACCTCGCGGATCAACTGCTCACGCATGTTCAGCCTGCGGATAAAATGGGTCGGCACGCCGATCTGATTCAGCTGTGTGAACAGATATTCCGAGATCCGGTTGTTGAGCACGCCCTTGCCGTCGATGCGTTCCATCTTCTTGGCGTTGAAGGCGGTCGCGTCATCCTTGAAATGCTGGACGATCGTACCCGGCTCCGGACCTTCATAGAGGATCTTGGCCTTGCCTTCATAAATCTTGCGGCGACGGTTCATTCTCAAAAGCCTTGTCATTGAGCCCGGACAACTTGGCGGTAGGCATCTGGTCGGAGCAAATGATGGGTCTCGGGTCAATTTGGACACCGACAAAACGCGTGATCGCGGGTATCGGGCGGACGGCGCACGAGTCGCGCCCCAAGCGCGCGCGACCCTACTGCATTGGCCATGTGCTGACAACGCGCCGGACCTGCCGACACGTCATTGCCTGTTTGCGTTGATTTAGTCGGGGACCGACGATATGCAAGCCGGAGAAGATGTTGCCAGGATCTCGCTTACGGGACCTGTGCCGAGGAGGCTCAGATGACCACGTTCGACAAGCGCAAAGACGCCTTCGAAAACAAATACGCCCACGACGAAGAACTGCGCTTCAAGGCCGAAGCGCGTCGCAACAAGCTGTTGGGCCTGTGGGCTGCGGAGCTGTTGGGTAAGAGCGGCGATGACGCGGAAGCTTATGCCAAGGAAGTCGTGATGTCCGACTTCGAAGAGGCCGGAGACCACGACGTGTTCCGTAAGGTGCGTGCCGATTTTGATGCCGCGGGCGTTGACCAGTCAGATCACCAGCTGCGCCGGCAGATGGACGATCTGCTCGCGCGTGCGATCGAGGAAATTCAGACCGAAAGCTGATTCGGTGATCCGCTTTGGTCTCGCCGCGAGGCTCGGCGCCGGCGAGACCGTCGCGCTCGGCTGGGCCAGTTCCGGCAGCGCCGTCGCTGCCGAGGCTATGGCTTCGGCGGGCTTTGCGGCCGTCTGTCTCGACCAGCAGCATGGCTTTTGGTCTTACTCCGATCTCCTGGCAGGCGTTCGGGCGCTGCAAGGCATGTCTGTCGCGCCGGTTATACGCGTGCCGCATGGCGCATTGTCCGATGTCGGACGGATGCTTGATCTCGGCGTTGAGGCGGTCATCGCGCCGATGATCAATTCCGTTGACGACGCGCGCGATCTGGTCGCGGTTGGCAAGTATGCGCCTATTGGTGGACGAAGTTGGGGGCCGACGCGAACCAAGCTCTTGGCCGATCTCGACGACCGGGCGCTGCTTTCGGGCTCGAATACCAATCAGCTTCTGTTTGCAATGGTCGAGACGCGCCAGGCGCTCGATACGCTTGACGCCATCGCCGCAGTCGACGGGATTGACGGTGTTTTCGTCGGCCCATTCGATCTGGCCGTATCCTTGACCGACGGAGTGTCGCTCACGCTATCGCCGGACGATTTTCGCGCCACGCTCGGACGGGTCGCCGAGACCGTCGCAGGCGCAGGCAAGATCCCAGGCATCTTTGGCGGCTCGGTGGAGCGGGCCAGGTTGTGCCGTGATCTTGGCTTCCGGTTCATTGCTTGTGGGACAGATATCGGTCTTTTGCGCGATGGCGCACAGGCTGCGTTGGCAGCCTTTCACGAAAAGACGTAGCCGCAAATACAATCGGCCGGACACGAGGTCCGGCCGATGCGCCGTTCAAAACGAAAGACCGCTTACTTGCGGCGGATTTCCTCGCGGAAATAGATCAGAATTCCAGCCATGAGTGCCTCCCTGCTGTAACCTTGCGGACAGTGGCAGAAAGGCTTCAAGATCGAGCCAACGAACTCTGTGCAATTTTATCGATATGTCGATTTACTGCTCTGGCGGGCCAAAAAAAGCAATTCAGGACCCGTTACAGCCGGCTCATCATGCGCGAAAACACCATTAAACCTTCTGGCCAAGGGCCGTGGCCCGATTCGGGATTTAAGTGACCTGAGTCACCCGCATCGACGACGAGCGACCCCCAGGCCGCGCCGAGATCGTCGGCGGTTTCATAGGCGCAGTGGGGATCAGTGCGGCTTGCTACCAGGACCGACGGAAAGGGCAGGGGATCGCGCGACAGCGGTCCGAAACCTGCGATCTCAGGCAAGGCTTCACTCGCCAGGTCGATATCCGGCACGGCGACGAGAAAAGCGGCGCGGACATCGAAGGCCTTCAGCTTGTGGGCGGCCTGAACGATCGTTGCGACGCCGAGGCTGTGTCCAATCAGAACAACAGGCTTTTGTGCAGTCGCCGTCTCGGCGACCAGGCGTTCGGTCCAGGACATGAGGTCTGGAGCGTGCCAGTTGGTCTGCTGCACGGTTCGGGTCGTTGCCAGCTTGTCCTCCCAGCGGGCATACCAGTGGTCAGGGCTGCCGCCGCCGAGCCCGCGCACGATCAGGATATCGGCTTCACGATTTTTCATGATCGCCTTGTCCTATCAAGCCTGGGACGAGCCGAAGACGCGCTCGAAGACCGTGTCGACATGCTTGAAATGGTAGCCGATGTCGAACAGCGCTTCGAGATCGTTCGCAGAAAGAGCCGCTTTGACATCCGGATCCACCTTGAGCAGGTCGAGAAACTGACCTTCACCCTGCCAGACGGGCATCGCGTTGCGCTGAACGAGCCGGTAGGCGTCTTCACGGCTGACACCGGCATCAACCAGCGCCAAGAGCACGCGCTGGGAATGCACCAGCCCGCCGAGGCGGTCGAGATTGGCCTGCATGCGGTCGGGGTAGACTAGAAGCTTGTCGATGACGCCGGTCAGGCGGTGAAGCGCGAAATCGAGCGTTACCGTCGCATCCGGTCCGATCATCCGTTCGACAGAGGAGTGCGAGATATCGCGCTCATGCCAGAGCGCGACGTTTTCGAGCGCTGGGGTCACATAAGCGCGGACCATGCGGGCAAGTCCGGTGAGGTTTTCCGTCAGCACCGGATTGCGCTTATGCGGCATCGCCGAAGACCCCTTCTGGCCTTTGGAGAAGAACTCTTCCGCCTCCAGGACTTCTGTCCGTTGCAGATGGCGGATCTCAGTCGCGAGCCGTTCCACCGATGAGGCGATGACGCCAAGGGTCGCGAAGAACATCGCGTGCCGATCACGCGGGATGACCTGGGTGGAGACGGGTTCCGGAGTCAGGCCCATCTTGCTGGCGACATGGGCCTCGATCTGGGGATCGATGTTTGCGAACGTGCCGACCGCGCCTGAGACCGCGCAGGTCGCGATATCGGCACGGGCCGCGTCAAGGCGTATGCGGGCGCGGGCGAATTCAGCGTAAAAGGTCGCAAGCTTGACGCCGAAGGTCACAGGCTCGGCATGAATGCCATGGCTGCGGCCGATCGTCGGTGTCATTTTATGTTCGAACGCCCGGCGTTTCAGGGCCTCAAGCAGCGCGTCAAGATCGGCAAGCAACAGGTCGGTCGCACGCACGAGCTGAACGTTGAAACAGGTGTCGAGCACATCGGACGACGTCATGCCCATATGCACAAAGCGCGCTTCCGGTCCGACGATCTCGGCGAGATGGGTCAGAAAGGCGATGACATCGTGCTTGGTCTCGCGCTCGATGGCATCGATCCGGTCGATGTCAAAGGTCGCAGCACCCCCCTTGTTGCGGATGACGCGAGCAGCCTCTTCGGGGATCAGTCCAAGATCGGCCATCGCGTCACAAGCGTGGCTTTCGATCTCGAACCAGATACGGAACTTGGTCTCGGGCGACCAGATCGCCACCATGTCGGGGCGGGAATATCGCGGGATCATCAGGTGGTGGTCCGGTGGGAGATGCGTCACGACTTAGCAGGGCCGCGCACCGCCCTCAACGCCGATCAGACGAGATATGCACCATCACTGCCGGAAGGGATCGTCTGCCAGACGACGCCTCACTTTGCCTCGAGTGGCACCGGAACCGCGATAAAGCGCCGGTCCGGCCCCTCGAAACCAACCTGAAACACACTGATCAGGGCGACCGCCCGCCAGCTATCACCTTCGAACGGCACGATGATATCCGAAATCCCATAGTCGAGCGGGCAACCGCGGCTCTCGGGGATATTGTCATCGCGATAGATCTCAGTCGCCTCGCCGTCGGTCTCGATCGTCAGCGCCAGCCCTTTCATGTCTCCGAAGGCCTCGCAGATCTCGGCCGCCGGTAGCGTGAAGGTCTCGAGCGTCACGGTACGCGACGGCTCGATGTCAGCCAGCACCGCGCGTGGGCGGAAGGTGACACGTGTCTGGTCGGCATCAAGTTCGGTCGGCGGGTTGGACGCGAGAAGCGCATAGGGTGCAACGATGCCAAGACTTGTCAGGCTTGCCTCAGCGTCAGAGCGTACCTGATCGCGGGCGGTTGTGACGCTCATCGTTTCATCCTCGATCCGGACACGGAACGGACTGCCGCCCACCCATGTATCGTTCAAAAGATCGATGATTGTGATCTCAGCATAGGGGAAGCCGGAGCCATCCTGCCGGCCGAAGACTTCAAAGGCGAAATGGCGGGCATCATCGTCAAAGCCGAGAATGTCACGTTCTGCGACGTCGCCCGCGCCAGCCGGTGTTGCCGCCAGTAGAAAGGCCAAAGCCGTCAGACAGCAGGTCTGATATGCAGAGCGCGTTCTGGTGTTGAGGGGCATCGCGGCATCTCCTGGCGTGGCGGTTGAGGGCTGGGGTATTGCCTTGATCTAAACCACGCTGTGGCAATAGGAGGACAGCAATGGGGCGAAATGACGGATGGAGCATGTGAAATGACTCGCTCGGTGATCGTTGTCGGTGCCGGCATGGTTGGCGTGTCGGCCGCGCTGCATCTCCAGGAGCGCGGCCTGAATGTGACGCTGATCGACCGGCGCGGCCCCGGCGAGGAAACCTCTTACGGCAATGCAGGCGTAATCATTGGCGGCATCGATATTCCGGTCGGCATCCCGCGCGATCTCGGCGAACTGGCCCGTCTGGCACTCAACCGAACGACTTATATGCAATATCGTCCCTCGCTGCTGCCAAAGCTCGCGCCCTGGCTGTGGGCGTTCTGGCGCGCGTCGTCGCCTGAGCGGCTCGAAGCGAGCGCGCGGGCGACCCAGCCTTTGTTTTCACACGCGATTTCCACCCACAAATCCTTTGCCTCCGCCGCTAAGGCGGACGACTTGCTGCGCGATGATGGCTGGGTGCAGATCTTCAGAACGGCGACAGGAATCAATGCGACCGACCAGGAGCGCCGTCTTGCTCAAGAGTATGGTGTTGATGTCGATGTTCTCGACCCCGATAGTCTTGCTGATCTCGAGCCTTCGCTGAAGCCCGTCGCCGCGGCGGCGCTGCATTGGAAGAACATTACCTCGACGTCGGATCCTGGCCGTCTAACCAAGGCCTATGCGACACTGTTCTCGGGCCGTGGCGGCACGATCATTGAGGCCGATGTCGACGCGCTTTTAAACCAGTCCAATGGCCGCTGGCATGTGCTGACTGGAACCGGGGCCATCGAGGCGGATGACGTCGTGGTTGCGGCCGGCCCCTGGTCGCCGGACCTGCTCGCGCCGCTCGGCTACAAGCTGCCCTTTGCCGTCAAGCGTGGCTATCACTGGCACTACAAACCCTTCGGAAATGCGGGTTTGGCGCGGCCTGTCGTTGACAGCGATTACGGCTTCGTGCTGGCACCGATGGAGCAGGGGATACGGATCACCACCGGTGTCGAGTTCGACGACCGCGATGCGCCACCAAACCGTGCGCAACTGGACGCGGTGTTACCGCATGCGCGCGACTTGTTCCCGCTCGACGGGCCGGCTGAGGATGAGCCCTGGCTCGGGCGCAGGCCGTGTTTTCCAGACCAGTTGCCGATGATCGGGTCAGCGCCGCGCCACAAGGGACTGTGGTTCGATTTCGGCCATGCCCATTGGGGCCTGACGCTGGGGCCGGCCTCGGGACTGCTTCTGGCGGACCTGATGACCGGGGCGACACCCTACGCCGACCCGACTCCCTTCGCGCCGACGCGCTACAAGATTTAGTCACTGACCCTATCCACGCACGCCGAACCGATCCGACCAGGCTGGCGGCATTTTCACCAAGCCTGCGCTGGACGCCGCGTGAAAAACACCGCGGGCGACTGCGCGCGCCATGACACGGGCTGCGGCGGTTTCGAGGTCCATACGTGCGCTCAAACCATCCGGCGCGTCATAAACGCCCGTCGCGAGCGCAAACACGGTATCGCCGTCTAGCGCCGTATGGCAGGGCCACAACGCACGCGACAGGCCGTCCTGGCCCGCGACCGCGAGCCGACGCGCTTCGGCTCCGGTCAGGGACGCATCGGTTGCAATCACGCCGATGGTGGTGTTCTGACCAACACTAGGGTCTGGCCGACCTTTGAGCACAATCTCAGCGGCGCGTTCCGGCATCCTATCCGGAGGATCGAGACCACCAAACTCAGCGCCAATCTCGAAGGGCGCCGCCCAGAAATGCGCACTGTCGCCGACCGTCGCGGTGCCGACGGCGTTGACCGCCACGATCGCGCCGACCGTAACGCCGGTTGGCAACACTTCGGAGGCGGATCCAAGCCCGCCGCGTACGGTTGCTGTCGTGGCGCCAAGGCCAGCGCCCGCACTGCCGAGCGCAAACGAGGTGCCGACGCTTGCCGCCGCCGCATAGCCCATGTCGCGATAGGGGGGATAGCGGGCATCGCCATGAACGCCGCCATTCAGGAGATCGAACAGGATAGCTGCCGGCGCGATCGGCACCCGAATGCCGCCGATTTCAAAGCCGCGTCCCATCTCCGCGAGAAGTGCCTGAACGCCTGCGGCTGCATCGAGTCCGAAAGCGGAGCCGCCGCTCAGCGTGATCGCATCGACGCCTGCGACCGATCGCTCCGGGTCAAGCAGGTCCGTTTCCCGGGTACCGGGCGCTCCGCCGCGCACGTCGACGGCTGCCCTGGCCGGACGCTCGGTCATGATGACTGTAACGCCGCTCAGCCGCGCCATATCCTCTGCGTTGCCGACGCGAATGCCGGTCACGTCAGTAATCAGATTTGTCGAGCCTGTGATCATGGTCGTCTTTCATATTAGCAGATCTTCATATGGCGAGCGAGTATGTAAAATGACAATAGAAAATTGTGGATTAATCAATGAGCCAGTCGTTCACCCAGGAAAGGGGTGAAATGCCGCATTTTCGATCTCGAATTTGACTAATTCCACTTGACCAGCCCTGTTTCAGGCGCCCAAACTCCGAAATCGTCGAAACAGGTTCAACAGACGACACTGTCTCGGTCTGGCCGCCCGTTCGGGCGTTGGGCAAGGTTTGCCGGCATGATCGGTGGCTGCGAGGCGATAAGGCAGCAAACTGCCGCAACGGGGAGGATGTGAGAATGCCAACGGTATCGATGACCGTGAATGGGAAACCTGTGTCCGCCGAGGCCGAGCCGCGGACGCTGTTGGTGCAATTTCTACGAGAGACGCTGCGGCTGACCGGAACGCATGTCGGATGCGACACCAGCCAATGCGGCGCCTGTGTCGTCCATGTCGACGGTCGCGCGGTCAAGGCCTGCACCGCACTCGCGATGCAATTCGAAGGAGCCGAGGTCACGACGATCGAAGGTCTTGCGGACGGCGCGGAGTTGCATCCGATGCAGGCCGCGTTCCGCGAGCATCATGGCCTGCAATGCGGCTTTTGCACCCCGGGCATGATCATGGCGGCGGTCGAGATGGTGGAGCGCCTCGGCGGGCCTCTCGACGAAGCGACAATTCGTCACGAGCTCGAAGGCAACATCTGCCGCTGCACGGGCTACCATAACATCGTCAAGGCGATCGCTGCCGGCTCGGCGGAGATGTCGTCAGGCGTTCGCGAAGCCGCTGAATAACAAAAACAAGCCGGCTCAAAACTGACAGGGAGGATTTCGGATGACCGAGACAGGTATCGGCGCCCCCGTGCGCCGCCTCGAGGACCAACGCTTTATCACTGGCACCGGCAACTACACCGACGACGTCAATGTCGCGGGACAAGGCTATGCCTATTTCGTGCGCTCGCCGCATGCGCATGCCGCGATCAAGTCGATTGACACATCGGTGCTGAAAGGCATGTCCGGCGTGGTCGGCGTGTTGACTGGCGAAGATGTCGCTGCGGACAGTCTCGGCCCACTGCCTGCGGGATGGATGATCCATTCCAAGAATGGTGACCCGATGAAGGCGCCGGGCCATCCGCTCCTGGCCCAGGGCAAGGTGCGTTATGTTGGCGATCCGATCGCGGTCGTTGTCGGTGAGACCTTCGCCGAGGCCAAGGATGCTGGCGAGGCATTGCTCGGAGCGATCACGTTCGATGAATTGCCGGCGTCGGTCGACCCTGTCGCGACGACAGCCAAGGACGCGCCGCAGCTCTTCGACGACGTCCCCAACAACACAGCCTTTGACTGGGAACTCGGCAACAAGGCCGAAACCGAGGCCGCCTTTAAGGCAGCCAGCCATGTAACGACGCTCAACATCGTCAACAACCGCCTCGTCCCCAACGCCATGGAGCCGCGCGCAGCTCTCGGCGATTATGACGCGGGCACTGGCACGATTACAATCTATACGACAAGCCAGAACCCGCATGTCGCGCGCCTGGTCATGAGCGCGTTTCTCAATCTGGCGCCCGAGCACAAGCTGCGCTGCATCGCCCCCGATGTTGGTGGCGGCTTCGGTTCGAAGATTTACGTCTATTCTGAGGAGGTCGTGTGCGGCTGGGCCGCCAAGCGCTTCAAGCGCGCCGTCAAATGGACTGCCGAACGCACCGAGAGCTTTTTGACAGACGCTCACGGCCGCGATCATGTCACCAAGGCCGAGCTCGCCATGGACGACAAGGGCAAGATCCTGGGCTTGCGCGTCCACACGGTGGCCAATCTCGGCGGCTATCCGAGCCTGTTTTCGACCTCTGTGCCGACCTATCTCTACGCGACGCTGCTGTCGGGCCAGTATGACATCCCGGCGATCTATGCCGAGGTTGACGCGGTCTACACCAACACAGCTCCCGTGGATGCCTATCGTGGTGCGGGCAGACCCGAGGCGACCTTTGTCGTCGAGCGCCTCGTCGAGGTGGCTGCGCGCGAGATGGGGATTGATCCAGCAACCTTCCGCAAGCGGAACTTTATCAAGAAGTTCCCGCATCAAACGCCGGTCATCATGGCCTATGACGTCGGCGATTATCACGCGTCTCTCTCGAAGGCGATGGACCTCGTTGACTACAAGGGCTTCGGCAAACGCAAGCGGGCGTCCGCCAAGGACGGCAAGCTGCGCGGTATCGGGTTTTCGGCCTATATCGAGGCGTGTGGCATCGCGCCGTCTCAGGCCGTCGGCTCGCTCGGGGCCGGTGTCGGTTTGTGGGAATCGGCCGAGGTTCGGGTCAATCCGGTCGGCACGATTGAGGTCTTGACCGGCTCGCACAGCCATGGCCAGGGCCATGAGACGACCTTCGCCCAGCTCGTGTCGGACCGGCTCGGACAGCCGATCGAGAATGTGTCGATCGTCCATGGCGATACGGACAAGGTCCAGTTCGGCATGGGCACCTATGGCTCGCGGTCTGGCGCGGTCGGCATGAGCGCGATCTCCAAGGCTCTCGATAAGGTCGTCGCCAAGGCCAAGAAGGTGGCCGGTTTCATCCTCGAAGCGTCGGACGCCGACATCGAGTTCAAGGACGGCAACTTCACCGTGGCCGGCACCGACAAGTCGATCGATTGGACGAGCGTCGCCTTGCAGGCCTATGTCGCCCACAAGTTCGGCCCTGACGACATGGAGCCCGGCCTCAAGGAAGGGGCGTTTTACGACCCGACCAACTTCACCTTCCCGGCGGGCGTGCATATCTGTGAGCTTGAAATCGATGCCGACACCGGCGTCACCACGATCGAAAACTGGGTGGCGATCGATGATTTCGGCACCATCATCAACCCGCTGATCGTCTCGGGTCAGGTTCATGGCGGCATCGCGCAAGGCGTCGGCCAGGCGATGCTGGAAGGGGCTGCCTATAATGACAACGGCCAGCTCGTGACGGCGTCCTACATGGACTACTGCATGCCGCGCGCTGATGATCTGCCGAGCTTTACGGTCGATCACACGGTGACGCCGTGCCCGTCGAACCCGCTTGGGATCAAGGGGTGTGGCGAAGCTGGCGCGATTGCGTCTCCTGCGGCCGTGATGAACGCGCTGACCGATGCGCTCGGTCATGAGGACATCCAGATGCCGGCGACCCCGCAGGTGATCTGGCGGGCTGCTCAAAAGACCATCACCAAGGCTGCGGCCGAGTAAGGGAGACTGGACATGTATGCTTTCGATTTCCACCGTCCCGACACAGTCCGCAAGGCAGCGACGCTGCTCGGCAAGGCCGAGGACCCGAAACTGCTGGCCGGCGGCCAGACGCTTTTGCCAACGATGAAGCAACGGCTCGCGGCACCCGCCAACCTCGTCGATCTGTCCCAGGTTGAGGGACTCGATGCCATTGAGCTCAAGGGCCGCACACTGCATATCGGCGCCATGGCGCGGCATGTCTCTGTCGCCAACTCCGACACAGTACGGGAGGCGATCCCAGCCCTTGCCGCGCTCGCCGGTGGCATCGGCGATCCACATGTGCGCAATATGGGCACAATCGGTGGTTCGCTAGCGAACAACGATCCTGCCGCTGACTACCCTGCCGCGGCGTTGGCGCTTGACGCAACGATCGTCACCAACAGGCGGAAAATCCCGGCCGATGAGTTCTTCCAGGGCATGTTCACCACAGCCCTTGAGGAGGACGAGATCATCACCAAGGTGATGGTCCCAATTCCGCGCAAGGCGGCCTATCAGAAGTTCGACAATCCGGCGTCGCGCTATGCGCTGGTCGGCGTTTTCGTCGCCAAGCGCAGTTCAGAAGTCCGTGTCGCAGTGACCGGTGCGGGTCAGGACGGTGTGTTCCGGGCAACGGCGCTTGAAGACGCGCTGAAAGCACGGTTTGCGCCAAAGTCGCTTGATGGCGTCACCATGCCAGCGGATGATCTGAACGCCGACATCCATGCTGGTGCCGACTATCGCGCGCATCTCATCACGGTGATGGCGCGCCGCGCGGTGGCGGCGGCGTAGACAACCTCTGCTCTGTCGACACACATGGGCCGGTGTCGGGAAACCGCCACCGGCTTATATGTCTTAAGCATTGGCAGTCGATATAGACGCTGTTGGCCAGATCCGGACGCGCATTGAAGGAAAGCCCTATGGCTGATCAGGCCAAACTCCCCAGCTCGATCGACGCAACGGTAGATCTTCTGTCGTCGGAAGCTTATGTCACCGACCGACCGCTGGCGACGGTGCTCTATCTGGCGCTCAAGATGGGCCGGCCGCTGTTCCTCGAAGGTGAGGCCGGCGTCGGCAAGACCGAAATCGCCAAGGTGCTTGCATCGTCCCTCGGGCGCCGGCTGATCCGCCTGCAATGCTATGAGGGGCTCGATGTCGCCTCGGCGGTCTATGAATGGAATTATGCTGCCCAAATGATCGAGATCCGGCTCGCTGAGGCCGAAGGCGTCGATGACCGGGCCCGGCTAGGATCAGACATCTTCTCCGAACGCTTCCTGATCCGACGCCCACTGCTCGACGCACTCAGCCCTGATGCCGCCGGCGCGCCGGTGCTTCTGATCGACGAGCTTGATCGCACGGACGAGGCTTTCGAGGCCTTCCTGCTTGAAGTCTTGTCCGATTTTCAGGTCACGATTCCCGAGATTGGCACGGTGCGTGCGGCAGAACCGCCGATCGTCATCATCACGTCGAACCGCACACGCGAGATCCATGACGCGCTCAAGCGGCGCTGTCTTTATCATTGGGTCGATTACCCCGACGCCGAGCGGGAGATCGCCATTTTGTCCGCCAAGGTGCCCGGCGTGTCCAAATCGCTGACCCAGGAGATCGTCCGCTTCGTTCAGGCGATTCGCAAAGAGGATCTCTTCAAGGCACCTGGCGTCGCCGAGACGCTCGATTGGGCCGCCGCCCTGGTTGAACTCGACGCCGTCGCGCTCGATCCCGCGCTTGTCTCCGATACGCTGGGTGTCCTACTCAAATATCAGGATGACATTCAGCGTATGCAGGCTGGCGAGTTGAAGGCGCTGCTTGACGACGTCATGGCCGAGGCCGGGGCAGCCAGATGAACGCGCCATCACTTCCCGAGCCGGCTGAGTCCGGCCAGGGCGGTGCGCTGGCCGAGAATGTTGTCTATTTCGCTCGTGCGCTCAGGGCGGCTGGCCTCAAGATCGGCCCGCGTGATGCGCTTGATGCGGTCAAGGCGCTGACGGCTGCCGGCATCGGCGACCGTGATGACTTCTATTGGGTTCTGCACGCGGTTTTCGTTCAACGTCGCGAGGATCACGAGATCTTCGATCAGGCGTTCCGGCTGTTCTGGCGCAAGCGCCAACTCTTGGAAAAGATGATGCAGATGCTGATGCCGGTGGCGCCTGCCAACGATCAGTCCAAAGCGCCGAAGATGTCGAAGCGCGTGTCGGACGCGCTGCTGCCCGAACAGACGAAGCCGCCCGAGGCCGCCCGTCCCAAGCCCGAGCTTGAGCTCGACATGCGCGCCACGACCTCCGATCAGGAAATCCTGCAAGGCAAGGACTTTGCCGATATGTCGGCCGCCGAGATTGCTGAGGCCAAGCGGCGGATCGCTGATCTCGTCCTGCCTGACGATCGCATTCTGACCAGGCGTTATCGCCCGTCTGTCCGCGGTCGGTTGATCGACATGCGCCGCACCCTGCGTGGGTCACTGCGCGGCGCGGGTGGCATAATCGATCTCGAACGCCGCGCCCGGCGGCGTGTACATCCACCGATCGTTGCGCTTGTCGATATCTCAGGCTCGATGAGCGACTACACGCAAATCTTGCTGCATTTCCTGCATGCGCTGACCGAACAGCGCGGCCGGGTCTCAAGTTTCGTGTTCGGCACCAGGCTGACCAACATCACGCGCGCGCTCAGGCGTCGCGATCCGGAGGACGCGCTTGAGGTGTGTGGCGCGGATGTCCGCGACTGGGCTGGCGGCACGCGGATTGGCGAGAGCCTGCATGCCTTCAATCGACAATGGTCGCGCCGTGTCCTGGGGCAGGGCGCGGTGGTGCTGCTGTTCACCGACGGGCTCGAACGCGACGAGATCGATATGCTCGACTTCGAGATTGACCGGCTGCATCGCTCCTGCCGCCGGCTGATCTGGCTCAACCCGTTGCTCCGCTTCGACGGTTTTGCGGCCAAGGCGCAGGGCATTCGCACAATGCTGAAACATGTTGATGATTTTCGCCCCGTGCACAATCTATCGTCCATGGGTGATCTGTGCGCAGCGCTTGACGTGAGCCAGAGTCGAACAAGCGTCCGCGATCCGAAGCGCTGGCTCGACGCTGCGTGAACAGCCAAAGTCTGTGGCCGATGCGGCTCGACAGGAGAGATGCGATGACTCAACTGCACACCAACGCGCTGCCCGAGGACGATATCCTGGTCCTCGCCGAGACCTGGCGCGAGGCGGGCAAGAATGTCGCGCTGGCCACCGTGATCGAAACCTGGGGGTCTGCACCGCGGCCCGTCGGCAGCCATCTCGTCATCACGTCAGACGGCGATTTCATGGGCTCGGTGTCGGGCGGCTGCGTTGAGGGCGCAGTCGTCACCGAAGCGCTGGATGTGATTGAGGACGGAAAGCCCCGCGTGTTGGAGTTCGGCGTCGCCGACGAAACAGCCTGGGAGGTCGGCCTGTCATGCGGCGGACGTATCCGGATCTATGTCGAGCGGGTCGACGGATGAGGCTTGATCTTCTCAAAACCATCAACGAGGAACGCCGGGCGCGCCGTGGCGTGATCATTGCGACAGAGCTTGCATCCGGCAACACGCGTCTCATTCGCGAAGCCGATATTGATGCCCAGCCTGATGCGGAAACGCTGTGGTCCGTGTTACGCGCCGGCAAGAGCCGGGTCGTTCAGACGGAAAGCGGCGAGCGCTTCCTGACCGTTCATGTGCCGCCGCCGCGCATCGTGTGTGTTGGCGCTGTTCATATCAGCCAGGCGCTCGTGCCGTTTGCGCGGCAACTGGCCTATGACCTGACGATTGTCGATCCGCGCACCGCCTTCGCGACGCCAGAGCGGTTTCCCGATGTCGCGCTTATCGCGGAATGGCCCGACGAGGCGTTGCCGGACCTTCAGGTCGATCGGTACACCGCTTTTTGCGCGCTGACTCACGATCCGAAGATCGACGACCCCGGGCTGATCCATGCGCTGGGCAAGGAATGCTTTTACATTGGTGCGCTCGGCAGCCGGAAGACCCATGCCAAGCGCGGTGAACGGCTTCTCGCCGCTGGCCTCTCGCAGGATGACATTGCCCGTATCCACGCCCCGATCGGCTTGGCCATCGGGGCGCAGAGTCCGTCTGAGATCGCGCTCTCAATCATGGCTGAGATGACAACCGCCCTGAGGCTCGGTGCTGCACCGGCCAAGGCGAGTGCGGCATGAAATTCGGCACCCTAGCCGTGACGGATGCCGAAGGGGCGATTCTGGCCCACTCGATACGTCATGGCGGCGGTGTCATCAAAAAGGGCACCAGGCTCGATGCATCGGCGATTGCCGCACTGACCGACAGTGGTGTTTCCGAGGTGATCTGTGCGCGGCTCGACGCGGACGATGTGCATGAGGACGAGGCCGCTTATCGCCTCGCGTGCCAGTTGGCCTGCCCCACCATCCGCGTTGATGACGCCTTTACCGGTCGTGCCAATCTGTTCGCGACGGAGGCCGGTGTGCTTGTGCCTCAGGGAGTCGCGATCGACGCCGCCAACCGGGTTGATGAAGCGATCACGGTGGCGACGCTTGATGCCCTCAAACCCGTGGTCCCCGGCGAGATGGTCGGCACGGTCAAGATCATCCCCTTCGCGGTGCCGGACCGTGCCGTGGCTGCTGCTTCTGAGGCGTTAGGGGCGTCGGCACTGTCGGTCGCACCCTTTCGCGCGAAGCGGATCGGGGTTGTGGCGACCATGCTGCCAACGCTGAAGCCAAGCGTTATGGACAAGACGAGGCGCATTCTCGATGGCCGTCTTGAGGGCACAGGGAGCGGCGTCATCGATGAGCGCCGTGTAGCACATGATCCGGACGCCGTTGCCAAGGCGATTGCTGACTTGCAGGCGCAACGCGCAGACTTGATCCTCGTTTATGGCGCGAGTGCGATTGTCGACCGCAAGGATGTCGTGCCCGATGGTATCGAGCGGGCCGGAGGGGTGATCCGCCATTTCGGGATGCCGGTCGATCCGGGCAATCTGATGCTGATGGCGGAGATTGACGATGTGCCGGTCATCGGCGCGCCGGGCTGCGCGCGCAGCCCCAAAGAGAACGGCTTCGACTGGGTTCTGCAACGCCTGCTGGCCGATATCGATGTAACGCCGGAGGATGTTCAGGCCATGGGTGTCGGGGGATTGCTTCGGGACGCTCGGCGCGCGGCTGCGGCCGGCTGACGATCTCCATCAGCAATCCCCCGACACCCATGGCCTGAACATCCTCCGGCGTTACATCGATATCGGCCAGCAGGCG
>JBCBSK010000012.1:0-36501 GCA_039819185.1 Pseudomonadota bacterium
ACAAGCGACATCATGGCCGTGATGGAAAAGGCTTCCTCCGGGGTGGTCACGAGATCGGCGAACAGCCGTGCGCAGACCAGAAGAACGAGCAGCGCGAGCAATGCCCGCAGTGTGTCCGCCAGGGCGGGCCAGAGGCTCCGGGCGGACACACTGCGGGCATTGCTCGCGCTGCTCGTTCTTCTGGTCTGCGCACGGCTGTTCGCCGATCTCGTGACCACCCCGGAGGAAGCCTTTTCCATCACGGCCATGATGTCGCTTGTGACGGCGGGAGGCATCGTGTGATCCAAATTGGCGCGACACTGCTGACCCGTCTTTCGATCGCCTTGGTTCTGATCCTGGCAACAGACTCTGCATCGCACGCGGAAACCGTCATCGCCGATCTGTCGGACTCCCTGGTCGAGATCGAATCGAACTTTGTCGGAACCGAACTCACGGTGTTCGGCTCTATCGAGCGCGATGCCGCAACCGTCGCGCGCCAAGGGGGCTATGATGTCGTTGTCGTCGTGCGGGGGCCTCTGCAAACAATCGTCACAAGGCGCAAGGCGCGCACCGCCGGACTGTGGTTGAACCGTGACGCCATAACGTTCTTGAACGTGCCGGCCTATTACGCGGTCTTGTCAACGCGTGGGCTGTCGTTGATCGGAGATGGGACGGTCTATGAACGGTTCGGGATCGGACTGACCGCGCTCAGATTCCTGCCACGCGAGGGGAACGTCCCAGAGGCAGTGCGGATCGCGTTTCAGAGCGCGATGATCCGGCTCAAGATCAGCGAAGGCCTCTATCGCGAGGCACCGACCGGCGTGACCATGATGTCGCCAACCCTGTTCAGAAGCCGGATCGAATTGCCATCGAACATCGCCACGGGCGTCTACAGCGCCAACATCTTCGTCTTCGGCGGACGGTCCATCGTCGGCCAGCAACAATTGATCTTTCAGGTCCGGAAGTCGGGCGTCGAGGCGGAGATCTTCGAGCTTGCCCATGACAATCCGCTTACCTATGGCGTCTTGGCCGTGCTGGTCGCACTTGCTGCAGGTTGGCTGGCTGGCGTGATCTTCCGGTCGAGTTAGAGTTGTTGTCCACAAAGCGTGACATCCCCCATGACCAATCCCGACCCGACCCGCCCCAATCCGAATGAGCCAATGCCGACCGCTGCCCTGATTCTCGGGCCGGCCGGGCTGATCCCGTTCTTTGCGACCGCGATTGCAGCCTGGTTTGCGCCCGAGGTTGTTCAGCGCTTGCGCGCGGCCGATTCTGGAATGCTCTATGCAGCGATCATTCTGTCCTTCCTTGGCGGCATTCGCTGGGGGTTGGCAATGTCGCCAGACTTCGCAGTCGACAGAAATCGTCAGATCGCGATTTCGGTGCTGCCATCGATCGCAGGCTGGGTGGCGCTCCTGCTGCCGTCCGCGATGGCCGGGTTCGTGCTGATCGGTGGTTTCATGGTCATGCTGTTCAGCGATATCGGCCTCGTCCGGCGGGGACGCCTACCGCGCTGGTTCGAGAGCTTGCGGATCTATCTCAGCGCCGGCGCCATTCTGTCGGTCGCGGTGATCAGCGCGAGTTACATCTGATACCTCAGGCGGTGCTTGAATGGGCAATCCGCGTTCGCGAAGACGCTTGCGCGTGCATCATGCTCGCGCCGCATTTCCAGGCCACGCTGAAACAATGTGATCGTTAAGACGTCGGCTAATGATCGCACCGTTAAGGCAAGCTTTTATAGTTGATGAACCGTTAACACTGCGCTGCGTAACCTCTCGGTATGACGCTGACCCGCTCACCTCCGATCTGCGCCGCTCTCGTTGCGCTTGGTCTCATCGCTGGCCTCCCGGCGCTGGCACAGACCAATTCGGCCGGGATTGTCGAGGAACGCGAGCTCCGCGATCTCGAATTGATGGAGGTCAATGAGCGTTTGCGCGAGACGGAATTGCGCGCCGAAGAGCTCGAACGTGAGATCGCGACACTGGCCGCTGACAGGGTGGAACTCAATCGCCGACTGCTTGAAGCCGCTGAAGCCGTCCGAGGTTATGAAGACGGCATCGTCCGCGCTGAAGAGCGGCTCGACGCGCTCGGGCTACGCCAAGCGGACTTGACCTCGGACCTTGTCGATCGTCGCGCGACGCTGACCGATCTTTTGTCGGCACTGCAGCGAATGGGCCGCAACCAACCTCCGGCCGTACTCGTCAGGCCCGACGATGCCTTGTCTGCTGTACGCAGTGCGATGCTGGTCGGGGCAGTGTTTCCCGGTGTACGGGCAGAGGCCGATGCACTTGCAACGGACCTCGCAGAACTCGTGTCTTTGTCGGACGAGATATCATCGGAGCGGGAACGGCTTGCCACCGAATTGCGCGGTCTTGCATCGGAGCAAGAGCAGGTCCAGCGCCTGATTGCCGCAAAGCAGGAGCTTGAAGCCGAAGCGCGGGATGATCTCGATACGGCCCGCGACCAGGCGCGTGACCTGGCCAATCGTGCCGCGAACCTGCGCGATCTGATCGCGGCCCTCGACAGTGAGGAGCGACGTCTTGCGGGGCCGCGTGGCCTCAGCGAGGCGGAGATTGACGCGGCGTTGCGCGACCCGTCGCGGATTCAGCCCGCTGTCGCCTTTTCCGATGCGCAGGAGCGTCTGCCGATCCCGGTCTCCGGGCCGGTGATAACGCCGTTCGGCGGTCCAGATGGTGTTGGTGGCGAGGCAACGGGCATAACGATCGCCGCCCGCTCTGGCGCCCAGGTGATCGCACCGGCTGATGGCTGGGTTGTCTATTCGGGGCCGTTTCGCTCTTATGGTCAACTCTTGATCCTCGATGCTGGCGGCGGGTATCATCTGGTGCTCGCAGGGATGAACACCATATCCGTGTCATTGGGTCAGTTTGTGCTGGCGGGCGAGCCGATCGGTCAGATGGGACAGATGGCGATCGCTAGTGCGGCGTCCACGACAGTTGGCCAAAGCCAGCCTGTGCTTTATGTCGAATTCCGAAGGGACGGTCGTCCGATAGACCCGTCGCCATGGTGGGCAGAGGATCAGGGAAGGAATTAGGAATGCGCAAAGCTTCACTGCTTCTCGTTGGCGTGGTGATGGGCGCGGCCGTCACGATGATGGCCGGCGCGCCTGGTCTGTTAAGCGGCTCGCTGGCAAATGCCTCCAACCGTGACGCCTATGAGCAGCTTGACTTGTTCGGCAGTGTCTTCGAGCGGATTCGTGCCGCTTACGTTGATCAGCCGATGGATGAAGAGCTGATCACCGGCGCCATCAACGGCATGCTGGAAACGCTTGATCCGCATTCGGGCTATCTCAGTGAGACCGAGTATCGCGAAATGCTCGAACAGACGAGCGGCGAGTTTGGCGGGCTTGGGATTGAGGTCACGATGGAGGACGGTTACGTGAAAGTGATCGCCCCGATCGACGATACGCCGGCCTCGCGCGCCGGCATCATGGCAGGCGATGTGATCACCCATCTCGATGGCGAGAGCGTCCAGGGACTGTCGCTGACGGACGCGGTCAAGCTGATGCGCGGCGAGATTGGAACAGACATCCTCCTGCGTGTTCAACGCGGCAATGGCGATCCGCTGGAGATCACCGTCGTTCGCGATACGATTCGCATTCGCTCGGTGCGCTCGGAACTGCTCGACGATGTTGGTTACATCCGCATTACGAGTTTCTCGTCGCAGACCGAGACGGATCTTAGACGGGCGCTGGATACTTTGACGACTCAAGCGGACGGAAATCTTTCCGGGTTCGTGCTCGACCTCAGAAACAACCCTGGTGGCTTGCTCGACCAGGCGGTCGCGGTATCGGACACG
Organism: Pseudomonadota bacterium; assembly: GCA_039819185.1. Classification (GTDB taxonomy): domain Bacteria; phylum Pseudomonadota; class Alphaproteobacteria; order Rhizobiales; family Tepidamorphaceae; genus JBCBSK01. The sequence goes on from JBCBSK010000012.1 coordinate 3,796, forward strand.
TTTCTCGACCGGGGTGAAATCGTCTCAACCCGTGGCCGTGAACCGGAGCAGATCGAGCGCCGCAATGCCCGTCCCGGCGACGAATTGCGCGGCGCCAAACTGATCATTTTGATCAATGGTGGTTCGGCTTCAGCGTCCGAGATTGTTGCTGGCGCACTCCAGGACCATCGTCGTGCAACCGTTGTCGGCACCCGGTCCTTCGGCAAGGCATCGGTTCAGACGATGATCCCGCTCGGCGGCTCCAATGGCGCCCTAAAGCTTACCACGGCACGCTACTACACCCCGTCCGGCACCTCGATCCAGGCGCAAGGCATCACACCGGACATCGTTATCCAACAGACCGTCCCCGAGGAATTGCAGGGCCAGGACGTCACCGAAGGCGAAGCCGGCCTGCCCAACCACCTGTCGGGTGACGTCGAGGAAGAAGCGTCCGGCTCATCGACTTATGTGCCGCGTGAGCGGGAAGAAGACGATCAGCTTCAGTTCGCGCTCAGCCTGATGCGCGGTGTCGCCACGCACGATCTGTTCCCGCCCGATCCCGAGCGGGCTGTCGTGCCCAACTGAGGCCAACTAGGCCGTTACCAGGCGGGCGTGGCCCCCGCCTGATAACGGCTTGGCAAGATGCGGCGCATGGCAGATCACGGACTGGAAAAGCGTCGGGCATGGCTCGCGGGCATGAAATTGCCCGGCGTGACAGATATCGTGTTCGGCATCCTTACGGCCCTGGCGCTGTTCGTTCTTGGATGGATCGTCGTCGTCGATGACCCGCTCGGCGGACAGCCTGTCGCCGTGGTATCTCTGGCCGACATCGAACCGCCAGCCGAGCCAAGCCTGTCCGACTCTCAGACACCGCCTAGCGCTCCGTCGCTTACTGATGTGCCAGAGGATATAGCACCGCCTGTGCGCGACACTCGGGTTCCGCAAGGTGTACTGATCATCGATGCAAGCCGTGGCGATGGGCCTGTGCGTGTTCCCAGTGCCGATCCGGCGCTCAGCGAGGCCGGACCGCATGGGTCCTTGCCACGCGTCGGAGACGACGGGCGCATCTCCGCCACTTATTATGCCCGTCCAGCGCCGCCACTGGAGGCCGGCGCCCCGCGTATCGCACTGGTCCTGACGGGACTTGGCCTGTCCGTATCAGCAAGCGAGGACGCGATCCGCCGCCTGCCAGGCGGCGTCACGCTGGCGTTTGCCCCCTATGGTCGCGACGTGCCCCGCATTGCAGCAAATGCGTCCCAGGGTGGGCACGAACTGATGCTCCAGGTCCCGCTCGAACCCTTCGATTATCCCGACAATGATCCCGGCCCCCATACGCTGTTGACCAATCTCGCTGAACGCCAGAATACCGAACGGCTGCATTGGGTGATGAGCCGGTTCATGGGCTATACCGGTGTCGTCAACTATATGGGTGCGCGTTTTGTGGCATCGGAACGTGCCCTTGAGCCATTTCTCACCGAGCTGCGCGACCGTGGTCTCCTGATGCTGGACGATGGCTCGTCGCCACAGAGTCGCATCTCGTCAATTGCCGACCGGCTTGGCCTACCTGTCGCACGGGCCGATGTTGTGGTCGACGCGGTGCCACGTCGCGGCGAGATCGATCAGGCACTAGCCGACCTCGAACAACTTGCACTGTCGCGTGGGTACGCTGTCGGCAGCGCCAGCGCATTGCCGGTTTCGGTGCAGGCGATCGAGGACTGGACGCGCGACCTCGAGAGTCGCGGCATTACGCTGGTGCCGCTAACGGCCATCGTGTTTCGCGGATCGAGCTGACATATGGCTCAGAAGACAACGCACGTATCCGTGGACCCCGAGACGCTGCCCTACAGACCCTGCGTCGGCATCATGGTTCTGAGCCCGACCAACCAAGTCTGGGTCGGCCATCGTTTTGACACGCCGAAGGATACCGAGGGTGCCGGCACATGGTGGCAAATGCCCCAGGGCGGTATCGACACAGGCGAGGAGTCCCGCGCGGCAGCCTTGCGCGAGCTCTATGAGGAAACGTCGATCCGATCCGTCGAGATTGTGGCCGAAACCGCCGACTGGCTGACCTATGATCTGCCCTCTGAGCTGATCGGCGTTGCCTGGAAGGGGCGATTTCGTGGCCAGAAGCAGAAATGGTACGCGGCACGGTTTCTCGGATCCGATGACGAGATCGATATCCTCACACCAGGTGGCGGAACCCACAAACCAGAATTCGATGCTTGGAAATGGGCGCCAATGGCGGAGCTGACTGGGTTGATCATCCCGTTCAAACGCGCGGTTTACGAGACCCTCATCTCCGAGTTTGGGCATTTGGCAAGCCAGCCCTAGCCGCAAAAAACAACATCTCTGACCTCCTCGGGCCAAATCACAACGCCAGCGCTGCAGAGGGCTCGCAAGAAGCTTGTGAGGCAGCTGTTGACTCATTCAGTTAATTAACATAATTGTTAATTAACTGAATGAGGAATTTCATGCCGAGCCTAGATGCTGTCTTCTCTGCTCTCGCCGATCCGGTCCGTCGTGACATTGTTGCGCGGCTATCGCGCGGTGACGCACCGGTTGCTGACTTGGCGGCGCCCTTCGACATCTCGCCGCCCGCCATCTCTCGCCACCTCAAAGTATTGGAACGGGCTGGTCTGGTGCGCCGCGAGACCCGCGCGCAGCAGCGCATTATCTCGCTCAGGCCCGAGACGTTGAAGCACGCGTCAGACTGGGTCGATCAGTACCGCGTGTTTTGGGACGGCTCGCTCGATCGTCTCGCGACTTTTCTCGACGGCGATGAGGCCGATCGACATCCAACAACTTCGGATGATCACCACTCCAAGGAGGACTGACCAATGGCACAATTGCTTGCCGCGCAAGACGAGACCGCGGACCTGTTCACGGTCCGGCTCAACCGTCAAATCGCAGCATCGCCGGAGCGCATTTTCGACGCTTGGACCGATGCGGACGCGCTCGCCAAGTGGTGGGGACCAAAAGGCTTCACGAACAAAAGTGCTGCCATCGACGCGCGGCCGGGCGGTGCGTTCGAGATCACTATGGTCTCGCCCGACGGACGCGAAACCCGTATGGCGGGCATTGTCCTGGAGCTCGACCGGCCGCGCCTGATCCGGCTCGAGATTCGCCACCGCCAGTTCGAGGGCGCGGCCGAAGCGCCAGGCGGATTCATTCCGACCCATGTCGAGATCCGGCCAACGGAAGAAGCCGGCGGCACCCGCCTCGACCTAACCCATTCCGGTTTCCTGGAGGCTGCACAACCGGCTGGTTTCACCGAAGGCTGGCAAGGGTCGTTCGACAGGCTGGAAACACTGCTTGCCGCCGCCTGACCGTCGATTGCGCACAGCACAGAGGGAGATAGACGATGACCATTCAGATTCACGGCGTTCCGGAAAGCAGCTATGTCCGTACGGCACGTATGGCCTGTGTCGAGGTCGGTGTCGCACATGAGTTGATCGTGCCGGGCGGGGAGAGCGTTGAGAGCGTGATTGCAGCGCTGAGATCACCCGCACATCTCGCGCTACATCCGTTTGGCCGCATGCCGGCGCTGGTCGATGGCGACATCACCGTGTTCGAAACCTCGGCGATCTGCCGCTATGTTTCAGCGCGCTACAGTAATGACCGTCTTATACCGTCGGACATGGGCGAAGCGGTGCGCATGGAAGAATGGGTCAGCGCTGCGAACTGCTACATCATTCCGGACGCTGTCGGGACACTGATCACCCAGTACATCTTCCGCGATGAACCCGACATGGCGGTGATCGAGGAGGCCATGCCGAAGCTTCGGGCGCAATATGAGATCCTCGATCGCGCACTGTCGGACCGCACTACCTTCGCCGGCCAAGACGTGACCGTGGCGGACATTCTGCTCGCGCCGATTCTCGCTGCCGTCGGCCAACTGCCGGGCGGAATGGATCTGTTTGCGGGGCTGACCAATCTCGGCCGCTGGTGGGAGGCAGTCTCCCAGCGCGACAGCTTTGTGACGACCGAACCTCCGCGCGCCGACCAAGAAGCGAGCGCAGCGTAAGCACTTGCTCAAGAGTCGATCTGGCGACGCGCTACGTTTCGCGCGTCGGCCAGGTTTCGAGCCGGTAGGCCGAGTCCCAGAACATCCATTCAAGCTCGGCGGCCGTCGTGTAGGCGTTGTGCATGGCTTCGATGGTCTTTGAAGACGCATCCAACGCCACCCGATCCACCGTCGCAATCACGTCGCGCACCGCCTCGTGAAATTCTTCGCCTGCATAGGTGTCAATCCAGGCGCGATAGGGATTGGGATCGCCGGCGCGGCCATGGATGTCGCGACCGACTTCGGCATAGATCCAGAAACACGGCAGCAGTGCCGCCAGCACAACCGGATAGGGCTCGGACCAGGCGGCGGCGATCAGATAGGACGTATAGTGGTGGCAGCCGGGGCTAAGCTCTGCCGTCTCAAAGTCATCTGCACTGACATCAAACGTCTCGAAATAGTCCGCATGTAAGGACCGTTCGACAATGATCGCGACCTTCGCAGCCTCGGAGAACTGCACGATGCCGTCGGCATGGTCGGCTTTGGCAGCCGCAACCGAGAGCGCACGTCCGAACGCGGTCAGATAATGCGCGTCCTGGATCATATACTGTTTGAATCGCGCGCGACTCAGCGTGCCTTGAGCAAGCTCGACATTGAAAGGGTGCGACAGAGTGCGCTTGTAAAGCGCCAGATTGCGGTCCCAGGCGTCCTGGCTGAAGGGCATCGGTTTTCCGGATCGAGGCTCAGCCGTGGCCCATGGTCTTCAGGACGGAAATCACATCCTGAAGCTGAGCCAACTGATTCTCGGCACGGCGTTTGGTCTCTTCGTCCTGGGCGTCGGCGAGGTCTTCCTCAGCATCCTTAAGCGCTTGCGCGAGAAGGTCCGCATCGAGTTCCTCGACCGGAACAGCTTGCTCGGCCAGAACCGTCAATCCTTCAGGACCCGCTTCGGCAAAGCCACCGCGCACGAAGACCTTTTTCTCGGATCCAAGCGTTTCCTCGATGACGAGGACGCCGGGCCGGAGCGTCGAGACCATGGGCGCATGCAGCGCCATGACGCCGAAATCACCTTCGGACCCCGGCACAGTGACGCGCTCGGCCTCGCCGGAAGCGACGAGCCGTTCGGGGCTGACCAGTTCGAAGCGCATTTGTGCCATAAGACGTTCCTAGGTCGGTGATTGGGCTTAAGCAGCTTCGGCCGCGAGCCGCTTACCCTTCTCGATCGCTTCTTCGATCGTACCGACCATATAGAAGGCCGCTTCCGGCAAGTGGTCATACTCACCCTCGACAAGCCCCTTGAAGCCTTTGATCGAGTCGGCGAGGTCGACGAACTTGCCCGGTGCGCCTGTGAACACTTCGGCGACGAAGAAGGGTTGCGACAAGAAGCGCTCGATCTTGCGGGCGCGCGCGACGGTCAGCTTGTCCTCTTCAGACAGTTCGTCCATGCCGAGAATGGCGATAATGTCCTGAAGTGCCTTATAGCGCTGCAGCGTCGCCTGCACGTCTCGGGCAACGGTGTAATGCTCTTCACCGATGACGCGCGGATCGAGAATACGCGAGGTGGAGTCAAGCGGATCGACCGCTGGATAGATGCCCTTTTCCGAGATCGCACGATTAAGCACCGTCGTGGCATCAAGGTGGGCAAAGGATGTTGCTGGCGCTGGGTCGGTCAGGTCATCAGCTGGCACGTAGATCGCCTGAACCGAGGTGATCGAGCCCTTGGTCGTCGTCGTGATCCGCTCCTGAAGCGCGCCCATATCGGTGGCGAGCGTCGGCTGATAGCCGACCGCCGACGGGATACGGCCAAGCAGCGCCGACACTTCCGAACCGGCCTGGGTAAAGCGGAAGATGTTGTCAACGAAGAACAGAACGTCCTGCCCCTGGTCGCGGAAATGCTCGGCGATCGTCAGGCCGGTCAGACCGACACGGGCGCGCGCGCCCGGAGGCTCATTCATCTGGCCATAGACGAGTGCGCATTTCGAGCCCTCGCCGCCACCTTCCTTGTTGACGCCTGATTCGATGAACTCGTGATAGAGATCGTTGCCTTCGCGCGTGCGCTCGCCGACGCCGGCGAACACCGAGTATCCACCATGGGCTTTCGCGATATTGTTGATCAGTTCCTGAATGAGAACTGTCTTGCCGACGCCCGCGCCGCCGAACAGGCCGATCTTGCCGCCCTTGGCGTAAGGCGCAAGCAGGTCAACGACCTTGATGCCCGTGACCAGGATCTCCGACTCGGTCGACTGATCGACATAGGCCGGCGCTTCCTGGTGGATGGCGCGCATCGCCTCGCCCTTGACCGGGCCGGCCTCGTCGATCGGTTCGCCGACGACGTTCATGATGCGTCCGAGCGTTTCTGCACCTACCGGCACAGAAATCGGCTCGCCGGTGTCGGTGACGTCCTGGCCACGCACCAGACCTTCCGACGAATCCATCGCGATCGTGCGGACGGTGTTCTCGCCAAGATGCTGAGCAACTTCGAGCACAAGGCGGTTGCCCTGATTGTCGGTCTCGAGTGCGTTGAGGATCTTGGGGAGATGGTCGTTGAACTGAACGTCCACGACGGCGCCCATCACCTGTCGAATGCGTCCGACTGCCTGTTCACTCGCCATTGTCGTCTTCCTTACGATCGTGCCTCAGAGCGCTTCGGCGCCCGAGATGATTTCAATCAGTTCCTTGGTGATCTGCGCCTGGCGCTGGCGGTTATAGCTCAGCGTCAGCTTGTCGATCATGTCGCCCGCATTGCGCGTTGCGTTGTCCATCGCGGTCATCCGCGACCCCTGTTCGGAGGCGGCGTTTTCCAGAAGCGCCCGGAAGATCTGCACGCTGACATTGCGCGGCAAGAGATCAGCGAGGATCGCCTCTTCCTCCGGCTCATAGTCATAGACCGCGCCGCCCTCGGCGTCGTCCTCGCGTTCAGGAATCGACGCTGGAATGAGCTGGTTTGCGGTCGGGGTCTGGCTGATCACCGAATTGAACTCGGAGAAGAATAGCGTGCAGACGTCGAACTGGTCTTCATCGAACATCTGCAACAGCTTGCGGCCGACCTCGCTGGCCTCATTGAAGCCGATCTGCTTGACCGAGCGAAACTCCATCCGCTCGACAATGTCGCCGGCAAACTGGCGCTTGAGGATGTCATACCCCTTCTTGCCGACGCAGAAGAACTTGACGTCCTTGCCCTGGTTCCGGAGCCGGAGTGCATGATCGCGGGCCAGTTTGGCAATCGAAGAGTTGAATGCGCCGCACAGGCCACGCTCGGCGGTGCAAACCAGAAGAAGATGCCGTTGGTCTGAACCGGTTCCGGCAAACAGTTTAGGCGCCGCTTCCGGACTCGCGACACCGGCGGCGAGATTGGCCAGCACCGTTTCCATGCGTTCGGCATAGGGCCGGGCCGCCTCGGCGGCGGCCTGAGCGCGACGCAGCTTGGCGGCCGCGACCATCTGCATGGCCTTGGTGATCTTGCGGGTCGCCTTGACCGAGGCAATCCTGTTTCGGAATTCCTTGAGGCTCGGCATGAAGTTCCGACGCTCCTGTTTCGCCTGTCAGAGGCTTGGTGACCTCAAGCGAAGTTCTTGGCGAAGGCCTCGGTGGCCGATTTCAACTTTTCGGACAGATCATCCGACAGCGCTTTTTCGCTGCGGATCGTGTCAAGAAGATCCGCGTGCTTGTCGCGCAGGAAGCCGAGCAGACCTTCCTCGAAAGGCCCAACTTTGTCGACGGCCAGATCGTCAAGGAAGCCGTTCACGCCGGCATAGATGACCGCGACCTGCTCCTCGACCTTGAGCGGCGAGAACTGCGGTTGCTTCAGAAGCTCCGTGAGGCGTGCCCCGCGATTCAAGAGCTTCTGGGTCGTCGCATCTAGGTCCGAACCAAACTGAGCAAAGGCGGCCATCTCGCGATACTGGGCAAGCTCGCCCTTAATCGGGCCGGCAACCTGTTTCATGGCCTTGATCTGGGCCGAAGAGCCAACGCGCGACACCGACAGGCCGACATTCACCGCCGGCCGGACGCCCTGATAGAACAAGTCGGTCTCAAGGAAGATCTGGCCGTCCGTAATCGAAATCACATTTGTCGGGATGTAAGCCGAGACGTCGTTGGCCTGGGTCTCAATGATTGGAAGGGCAGTCAGCGAGCCGTTCTTGTGATCATCATTGAGCTTGGCGGCGCGCTCGAGAAGCCGCGAATGCAGGAAGAAAACGTCACCAGGATAGGCTTCACGTCCCGGCGGGCGGCGCAGCAGAAGCGACATCTGACGATAGGACACGGCCTGCTTGGAGAGATCATCATAGGTGATGAGCGCGTGCATGCCGTTGTCGCGGAAATACTCGCCCATGGTGCAACCGGTGAACGGCGCCAGGAACTGCATCGGCGCGGGATCGGACGCTGTGGCGGCGACGATGATCGAATATTCCAGCGCGCCGCGCTCTTCCAGCGTCTTCACGAACTGGGCGACGGTCGAGCGCTTCTGGCCGACCGCGACATAGACGCAATAGAGCTTGGCGCTCTCGTCGTCGCCGTCATTGATCGGTTTCTGGTTCAACATCGTGTCGAGCGCGATGGCGGTCTTGCCGGTCTGACGGTCGCCGATGATCAACTCGCGCTGACCGCGACCGATCGGGATCATCGCGTCGATCGCCTTGAGGCCGGTCTGCATCGGCTCATGCACCGATTTGCGCGGGATGATGCCTGGCGCCTTGACGTCCACGCGCATGCGGGTATCGGACTCGATCGGTCCCTTACCGTCGATCGGGTTGCCGAGCGCGTCCACGACCCGGCCAAGCAGACCGCGACCGACCGGCGCATCAACGATGGCACCGGTCCGCTTGACGGTATCGCCTTCCTTGATGTCGCGGTCAGAGCCGAAGATAACGACGCCGACATTGTCGACTTCGAGGTTCAGCGCCATGCCGCGAATGCCGCCGGGGAACTCGACCATCTCGCCGGCCTGGACATTGTCGAGACCGTAGACGCGAGCGATTCCGTCACCGACGGAGAGAACCTGACCGACTTCGGAAACCTCGGCTTCCTGGCCGAAATTCTTGATCTGGTCCTTCAGGATGGCCGAGATTTCGGCGGCACGGATATCCATTACCCGACCTCTTTCATGCGCAATTTGAGGGATGAGAGTTTCGTCTTAAGCGAGGTGTCGATCATCCGGCTGCCGAGCCGAACGACGAGCCCGCCCAGGATCGACGGATCGACCGTTTGAACAAGATCGACATCCTTGCCGACCGAAGCCTTGAGCGCGGACTTGAGATCCGCGATCTGTGTATCGTTGAGAGCCATGGCGCTCGTCACCTCGGCGGTGACTTCGCCGCGTTCGGCGGCGACCAGCTTGTGGTAGTCCGAGATCATATTGCCAATGACGAAGAGGCGGCGGTTACGCGCCATCAGCTTAACGACATTGGCCGCCAGCCCATCAATGTGCATCTTTGGAAACAGCGCGTCGAGGGCTGCGACTTGCTCGTCGGCGCCGAAGACCGGGCTCGTCACCAGCCGTTTGAGATCTTCGCTGTCGTCAAGTGCTGCGGAAAAGCGATCAAGCTGTTCAGCCACGGCGTCGACCGAGCCAGCATCGCGCGCCAGTTCGATCAAAGCCGTCGCATAACGCCCGGCAACGCCAGATACGATCGTCTGCTCGCCGCTCACGCCCACCCTCTCTTGTGCTTTAAGGCGCAAGACCGAGAGATCGCCATCAGGCGGCTTCGGCTAGGCCTTTGCTTATCGGTTTGACCGCACGGCAGCCCGCGCGTGAAGAGCGCGCCGGGAGCACCCGGGTCTTCAAGGTTGGCGGTTCGCTAGCACACTCATTCCGGCGGTGCAACATAACCCGGCTGCACCGTGCAAACTGGGGACGGCATACCGATTATGCCAGCCCCAGAAGCAATCTGTCTGGAAGGTCCGAAGGGGACGGTCGCGCGCCTAGAGTTCCGACATACCGCCATCAACGACATATTCCGACCCTGTCACGAAGGAGGCTTCGTGAGACAACAGAAAGGCTGCAACGGCGGCAACTTCGCGCGGCTCACCGAACCGGCCAAGCGGCACCATGCTGAGGATCTGCGCACCAGCCTCCTGCTGCGCTTCTTGAGTAAAGCCGGCACGGCCGAAGAAGTCGGTCGCAATTGGGCCAGGGCTAACAGCATTGACACGGATATGGCGTGGCGCGAAGTCCCGCGCCAGAGCCCGCACCATCGAGCGCACGGCACCTTTGGTCGCCGAATAGATCGATGCATTGGCCATGCCGATCGTGTTCGCGACCGACGTGTTCAGAACGATCGACGCGCCATCCTTGAGGTGCGGCGCAAGCGCGCTCGCCTGCAGAAGCGGCCCGCGTACGTTAACCGAAAATTGCTCTTCAAAGGCGGCCGCCGTTACGTCCTCAAGCGCATAAAAACGACCGAAGCCAGCATTGAGGAAGGCTGCGTCAAGCTGTCCCACCGATCCCGCGACAGCCTCGGCGAGGGCTTTTGCCTGGACAGGATCACCGGCGTCATTGGCCAGGACATGGATATCCGGAAATTCGGCCCGCACCTTGTCAAGGCGCTCGGGATTGGTTCCGGTTACGATGAGACGGGCGCCTTCACCGGCCAGACGGCGGACGGTTTCCAAGCCGATCCCGCTTGTGCCGCCGGTAACAAGAACGGACGTGTCGGTAAAGCGTGCCATGGCATGATCTCCCAATTGGCTAAGACTGAAGCGTCAAATGGGAGTGACGTCCGCACGCGACAATCGAGCGAGCGTCAAATCAGCGTTCTGGAACTGAGAACAATCAGACTCATGGAACCGCTGAGCAACGCGATTCCGATATCGATCTTGGGGTGCCGATCAGCTCACTTCGGCCGGCAGTGGCCGCGCCGTGCCAGATGCAACACAGGCATCGAGCGCCTCATAAAGCGCGCGCACCGAGACAGGCTTCTCTATCGCAGCGTCAAACAAGCCGGCCGCGACATCGTCACGGATACCGCCGCGATGCGCGCTGACCGAAATGATCGATAGATGAGGGCCGAAACGCCGGCGAAGTGCGCTTGCCGTCTCTGCCCCGTCCATCTCAGGCATTTCGAGATCCATTAACACCGCAGCGATTGACAGTGTCGCGGCAATATCGAGCGCTTCGACACCCGACCCGGCAGGCACCGGGCAATAGCCGATCTTATCAAGGATCGCCGAGAACAGGCGGCGATTGGTGCGGTTGTCATCAACGACCAAGATGCGCGGACGATCATCAGCCTGACCGGGCATGCCAACGTTGTCGCTGTCAGATCCACCGCGTCTCTCGTCTAGCTCCGCGCGCGGGCAGATCAGATCGACAACGAAACGTGCGCCACCGCCAACAGCGTCCTCCACCCGGATCTTGCCACCGAGGACGGCAACCTTGCGCCGGACAATTGTCAGACCGAAGCCGGCACCGGGAACGTCGTCGGTGTGCAGGGGGCGTTCCGACAGCTGAAACAGAAACGGCTTGGCAGCGTCCGGGATGCCGGGACCCGTGTCTTCGATCACAATCGTCACCGCGACCTGATCATCACCCGCATGGGCGCGCGCGGCGATCTCAAAGCGGATCTCTCCGTCTTTGGTGTATTTCAGCGCATTGTCGATCAGATTTCCGACGGTTTGGCCCAGTGCGACACTGTCGATGCGGATGTGAAGACCCTCGGGGACATCGAAACGGGTTTGAAAGCCAAGCCCCTTCTTAGTCGCACGGGCGCGTTGAAGCCTGCTCACGCGCGGCCCGAAATAGCTCAAGTCCAGAGTGTCGATGAAATCCGGGTTTGGACCTTGCGGAACGCGCCCCTCGGCTTCATCGAGCAGACGATCGGCGAGGCGGATGACCTGATGCGCCGTCGTCTTCAGGGCCGCGACATTGCGGCGCTGCTCTTCGGACAAGTCGCCATCGAGAATATGCTCGGCAAGCGCTGCGATCGCGGCAATTGGTGCTCGCACCTCATGGCCAGCAATGGCCCAGGGGTTAACCGCACGGCGTGATCCGGCTTTGGAGTCAGCCACACTGCGGGCATCCGCCGATATGTCATCCTGATCGCGCCGATCGGTCATGTTCGATCCCGCTCAAATGGCTGACGGCTTCCGCGGGCCCGATCGTCTCGGATCCGCGGAAGCCGGCGCCTCCCTGTTTGTTGCCGAGACCCTAGAGCCGAGCCTCCTAACAGGAGGTCAACCGTCATGATTGACACGCCTTAACCTGAACAAAGCATTGTCAGCATTCTATTTACGTCTCGTTAACCATGAGATTGGATGCGGGGCGCATGTTCGGACTATGGCCTCTGCTAGCAGGCCCCTGCCCCGGACTGCCATCATGGGGTAATCGACACGCATGCTCTTGGTTCTCAGTATCGTCCTGCCGGTTTTCGGGCTGATCGCTATTGGCTTTGCCGCCGTGCGTTCGGGCCTTCTGCCCGAGACGGCCGCCGACGGCATGGGCGCCTTTATGTATAAGATCGCCGTGCCGGTGCTTGTGTTCCGCGCGCTTGCCGAGGCCGACTTCCCGGACCGTCCCGATTTCGCCTTCTGGGGCGCCTACTTCATCGGCGTCGCGGTCGCGTGGACGCTCGCGGAATGGACGGCAAGGCGCCTCGGCGTGACGGGACCTACGGCGATCATCACCGGCGTTTCGGCGAGCTTCTCCAATACAGTGCTGATCGGCATCGGCCTGATCACCCAGGCCTTCGGTGCGCCGGGCCTGGTTGCGCTGTTCGTTTTGGTGGCGATCCACCTGCCGCTTTTGGGCTTCGTTATCACGCTGAGGCTCGAGGGCGGGCAGGGCCGGATAAGTGACATCATCTGGAAGACGGCGAAGGGCCTTGCGAAGAACCCGATCATTCTGGGCATCGTCACGGGGACGGTATTCAATCTCGCAGGGCTCGGCGTGCCGGACCTGGCGCGCCCGCTGATCGACCCGATCGCGTCAGCTGCCGTGCCCGTGGCGCTGATCACCGCCGGCGTCAGCTTGTCGGCGCATCTTGCAGAAGGAGTCAGCCGGCCTGTCATCGCAGCATGTGCGATCAAGCTGCTCGTCATGCCGGCCGTCGTCTGGATGATGGCATTCTATGTTTTCGACGTGCCGCCGCTCTGGGCTGCAGTCGCGGTGCTGTTGGCAGCAGCGCCGGCGGGTATCAACGCCTATCTCTTCGCGTTGCCCTACCCCAAGGCCGTGCCAATCGCATCAGGCGCCGTAGCGCTGTCGACCCTGTTCGCCGTGGTGACTGTCAGCCTTTGGATTGCGCTTCTGGCTGCCAACGGCACCGTTTTCCGCAACGGGTTATAGCCCAAGGCTTTTCCGGATATCGGACGGCGTCGCGCCGGTGCGCCGGAGGTCCGCCAGGCTTGTGTCTCCGTCGGACTTGGATAGCTTGCGCCCGGTCTTGTCGAGCACCAGCCTGTGGTGGTGATAGGCTGGGGCCGGAAGGTCTAGGCAGATCTGCAACAGCCCGTGCAGGCTCGTCGCGGGTTTGAGATCTTCGCCACGCACCACATGGGTCACGCCCTGGCGCGCATCATCGAGCACGCAGGCCAGATGATAACTTGCTGGCGTGTCCTTGCGGATCAGCACCGCATCCCCCCAGACCGCGGGGTCGCCAGTGACCGTCTGACCATCTTCAAACCACGTTACGTTCGCTGCTTGGCCTGCATGCCGTAAGGCTCTGGCCATATCGAGGCGCCAGGCTATCTGTCCGCTAAGCGGCAACATTGGTGGTTCATCATCCCGAGGCCGATGCGTTCCCGGATAAAGCGGCGCCCCGTCGGGATCGCGTGGCCAGGCGGGGTCGTCCGCGATGGCGCGTGCGATTTCCCCCCGCGAGCAGGTGCAAGGATATAGGAGACCGTCCGCGCGCAACCGTTCAGCGGCGGCGCGATAGCCTTGGAAATGGTCCGACTGGAACTCCGGCTCGGCATCCCATGTCAGCCCGAGCCAGGCGAGATCCTCCAGCATGGCCTCAGCCAGGTCACGCGAACAGCGCACGGTGTCGATGTCTTCGAAGCGGATCAGAAACCGCCCACCCATGGCCCGCGCCCTATCGTGGCACAGAAGGGCCGACAGGGCATGGCCAAGGTGCAGCTTGCCATTGGGGCTTGGGGCAAATCTGAAGACCGGCGTATCGGCGCTATTCGCCATGCTTTGAATTCACTGCCCTTGATATGCCAGCATAGGATGCCTCACCTCTTATCGGTCCCCAACACCCCATGGCCAGACTAGCCTCGAACCAGGACATCGCCGCAGCCCTTGACGCACTCGCTGAGCGCGATGAGCGCTTTGCCGCAATCCGAAGCCGCGCCGGAACACCACTTCTCAGGCGCGGCAATGCCGACTATTCCGGGCTCGCCGAGATCATCGTCTCGCAGCAGGTCTCGTCCGCAGCAGCCGACGCGATCTGGCGCAAGGTGACGACGGGCCTGGGCGCCGTCACCGCGGACGCGGTACATGCATCGGAGCCCGAGGCCCTTCAGGCGCTCGGCCTGTCGCGACCCAAGGTCCGCGCAATGAAAGCACTCGCCGAGGCCGTCGTATCGGGGGCATTGGAAATCAACGGACTTGCCGATCATGACGCCGACACTGCCCATGACGCACTGGTCGCGGTCAAGGGCATCGGGCCGTGGACGGCCAATATCTATCTTCTGTTCTGTCTCGGTCATCGCGATGCCTGGCCTGCTGGTGACCTCGCTGTCCAAGAGGCGATGCGGGTCGGTCTCGACCTCGATACGCGACCCGATCAGAAACAAACGATCGCGCTGGCCGAGCCCTGGCGTCCCTATCGTGGAGCCGCCGCGCATCTGTTCTGGGCCTATTACCATCGCCTGAAAAACCGCGAGGCCAATGCCATGCGCACAGAAGCCGACCCGGCGTGACAAGTTTCGACCACGACGCTCCACCGATTGTGCGCCCACGTTCGGGCGACCGCCCGAGCCAGCTTGTCGTGTTGCTGCATGGCTATGGTGCCGATGGCAACGATCTGATCGGGCTGTCAGAATCTTGGGCGCCGATGCTTCCCGATGCGGCCTTTGTAGCACTGCATGCACCCGAGCCCTGCTCCGGGGCGCCGATGGGCCGACAGTGGTTTCCGCTCACGAGTTTTGATCCGCACGACCTGTCGCGTCATATCGGCGAAGCGGCGCCAGCGCTCGATCAGCGCTTGACTGCGCTTCTGTCGGACCTCGCTGTCGATCCGCGCCGACACAGTTTGTTCGGATTCTCGCAAGGCGCGATGATGGCGCTCGCCACGGGCCTCGCCAGGGACGTTAAGCCGGCATGCATTCTTGGCTATTCCGGGGCCTTCCGGCCACCACATGGGCTGGCAAAACCGATCGCCGGTGCACCCGCCCGTGATGCTTGTACATGGCGCCCGTGACGAGGTCATACCCGTGGACACCTTGTTTCACTCGCTTCAAATGCTTGGGGAATTCGGCGTGAGCGTGGAATGGCACCTGGCGCAAGACTTGGGTCACGGCATCAATGAGGTTGGGATATGGCGTGCCGGGCATTTCCTGAAGTGTACATTTGCCGGCTAGACAATGATGCGATCGCCGGTTGGGCTTCACAAAGTTGACATAGACCGGATACTATATATCGCAGCGACTGGGGACGCGGAGCACAAGTCGTGAGTCACGGGCCTGATCATGTGCGTTTGGGCGCACTGGCCGACAGTACGGTATTTTGCAAAACCGCGCGGTTGCCTAGGACCGCCAGCGGTCACAGGCCAGGAGTGGCGCTGTGACGGTGCACGTCCATGCAGACGGATGCCCAGCGCTTATTCTCAACGCCGATTATCGGCCACTTAGTTATTTCCCGCTGTCTCTTTGGTCCTGGCAGGATGCCGTGAAGGCGGTCTTCCTCGATCGGGTCAATATCGTCGCCGAGTATGACAGCTATGTCCGCAGCCCGTCATTTGAGATGCGGCTACCGAGCGTTGTCGCGCTGAAGTCCTATATCAGGCCGTCACGCAACCCGGCCTTCACGCGGTTCAACGTCTTCCTGCGCGACAGTTTCACATGCCAGTATTGCGGCGCCGAGGAAGATCTGACCTTCGACCATGTAACGCCGCGCTCAAAGGGCGGGCAGACGACATGGGAGAATGTCGTCGCAGCGTGTTCGCCATGCAATTTGCGCAAAGCTAATCGGATGCCCGACCAGGTTGAGATGTGGCCCGAGCAAACGCCTTACCGGCCGACGGTCACCGATCTTCACAATAAGGGCCGGCGGTTCCCACCCAACTATCTGCACGACAGTTGGATGGACTTTCTCTATTGGGATACCGTGCTCGAGCCTTAGAGCCCGCCACAAAACTATGTTAGATCAAAACACTCAAATACTATCAATTTCAATTCATCCGGATCATATATATCTTAGAAATATAATACAAAATAAGACCTGAATCGCTCTTTATACATCGCTGCCGATACATGGAGACGATAATTGACCTGGTGTCAGTCATAAAACTGCTACATGGAATGCCTCTCACGTAATTTTAATCCACTCCCCCTGACTGCGCGTACCAGGAATGCTGGGCGGCGTGCGTTACGCAAGGGAGCAGGCTCATGTCTTCAGCGCGCATTGAATCCATAGAATTCATAGAAGAGGCTTCAGCTATTTCCGACGCCTTGGCGGCTGGTCTTGAGGTTACACCAGAGGTCATTGCTAGTCTGGAAGAGCTACTTGAGACATTTCATGCCCGGTTCATCGCTGGCGATGACGGCCGTGACCTTCTGGCCGGAGCACGCGATAGCCTTAACTACATCAATGGCTTGGATGGCCGTGACGTGATTTTTGGATCACGCAACACGGATATCCTTGTCGGCGGCGATGGTCGGGATTCACTGTTCGGCGGCCGTAGTGCTGATGGGCTGTTCGGTGGCGATGGCCGCGATTTTCTGTCCGGCGGATCAGGTGACGACCTGCTGCGCGGCGGTGATGGCCGTGACTCTCTATTGGGCGATTCCGGCGATGATGTCATCGAAGGCGGCGGTGGTCGCGACCATGGTGTTGGCGGACGCGGCGACGACAACCTCTTCGGACAGGGCCAACGCGATGCGCTGTATGGCAATCGTGGCGATGACATCCTCGATGGCGGCAATGGCAGCGACCGGCTGAACGGCAATCGTGGCGACGATACACTCATTGGTGGCAGTGGCAATGATCGTCTTATCGGGCGGGATGGCGCGGACATCTTCGTTTTCGATCCGTCCAATGAGAATGAAGGCCATGACGTTATTCGCGACTTTGTCATCGGAGCCGATGCGATCCAGCTCGATGCTGCCGACATTCTCGCCTCAAGCCCCGGCATCGCGGATGCTGATGGCGATTCGGCCTTCTCGCCGGGCGATCTTGATGCGGATGCTCGCTGGACACTGACAGCCTCCGATCGCGGCAATCTTCTGGTCACCCATCCGGGCGGCACGATCGAAATTGCCAGTGTCGATTTCGACGATAGCCTGACCTTCGCGGCGCTGGTCGATCTCGACGTCGTCCTGGTCGCTTGATCAAATGCAATGCCGGGCGGCCCTGATCAGGACCGCCCGGATCGTGGTGTGCACCGTGGTTTGGGTCAGCGGATGTGCAGCGCCGGAAATCCCATGGCGGCGTGATCATCACTCTGGTCAGCAGCAGATACCGCTACGTCGCCACGTCCCCGCAAGCTGATGACGACGTAGCTTGCGATGATCACCGCGATGTAAGTCGAGTGCTCGAGGAGTTCCGCCCGGTCGCCGATGACAACATCGCCAACGCAGAAAGCGATAAACACTGCGAGCGTCAGTTTGAGCACAAGCTGACCGACCGCTCCGGCCGACCGCCCCAAAAACATCGCAGCGAGCGCGACCAGACCGACCGCGAGTTCGATGACACCAAGGCCGGCAAGGAGCGGGTCGATCATCGCCGGATCGAGCGACAGGCGCTCGAAATAGAGACCGAACTGTTCGCTGCGATCCTTGCCAAACCAGGTCAAGAGCGGATTGCCGACAACGTCGGTCAGAAGCACTGTCCGGTTCAAGAACTTATCGAGCCCGTTCGCGATCCAGAACGAGGCCCAATAGGCAAAGATCATCGCTTCAAACGATAGCCGTTTGGACAAACCGTCTGCGACGCGCTGTGAAACATCGGTGATATGCGTGGTTTTGGTCATCTCAGGTTCCCTTCCCTGGGCGTTAGGATGACCATGAAGATGGATTGTTCCCCATCATCCGATTGTGAAATAGGCCATAAAGCTGTCACATGGGCTATGGGAGACGGACAACAAAGCAAAGAAGGTCCGGCCCATTATTGCCCGGCCTTTCCTATTGTCTTTTCGCTATGCTGGCGACAGCTCAATCTGCGGCAGCGGGCTCGACCTGTAGTCGGCTACCATCCGCACCGACAACCCGAACCCGCGTACCTTCCGGCAGGTCCGGCCCGCCTACGCGCCAGACCGTGTCGTCAACCTTCACCTTCCCCGACCCTTGTGCGATCGCTTCGATCAGAATGAATTCGCGACCAACAAACGCCTCGGCACGCTGATTAAGAAAGGGCTGGTCGGTCTCGTTAAGCGGCCGCTTGAGATAGCGCCGCGACACCAGGATCGAGGCAACCGATAACGCGCCAAACAGGGCCATCTCGGCCTGCCACGGCCAGTCCACGACGAGTGCGATGGCGCCCACGACGATGGCCGCAATTCCGAACCAGAGGAGAATGGTCCCTGGTGCCAGGATCTCCAGCGACAAGAGCACAGCACCCACGATCCACCAGGTGAATGGGCCAAGCCCGATCAGAAAATCGACCATGGATCAGCCCTCGCCGGTGGCGCTTGTCCAAGCCTGGCGTGGCACGGTCGTCCAGCGCTGCGGGGCGGCATCATTGTTTCGGGTGGCCGTTGATTCAGCGGGCGTGGCACCCGTCCCCGTTTCACTTCGTGCGATCTGAACCGGACGCTCGGGCAATGGATCCGGGCGCGACGGCGTCCGACGCGGTGCGGGCTCGGGACCTTGCCCCCCCGGTGGCGTGTCGCCGCCCGATCCAAAGGTCGACTTGGCGATCTCACCGATCCCGCCAAGTACGCCAAGCACCGATGTCGCCTCAACGGGCAACATGAACACCTTTTGATTGGGCGCAGCTGCAAGCTCCTTGAGCGCGCCGACATATTTCTCTGCGACGAAATAGTTCAACGCCTGGACGTCGCCGCTCCGAACAGCTTCCGAAACGAGTTCCGTCGCCTTGGCCTCGGCCTCGGCCAATCTCTCGCGCGCCTCGGCATCGCGGAATGCAGCCTCGCGCCGACCTTCGGCCTCCAGCACCAGCGCCTGTTTCTCGCCTTCCGCCCGCAGCACCTCTGACTGACGCAGCCCCTCGGCTTCAAGAATGGCGGCCCGGCGGTCACGCTCGGCCTTCATCTGCCGGCCCATCGCCTCGGTCAGATCGCGCGGCGGCTCCATATCCTTGATCTCGATGCGTGTGACCTTGACACCCCAGGGTTCGGTCGCGGCATCAACCACCGTCAACAGCCGGGCATTGATCTCATCGCGCTGCGACAGGAGTTCGTCCAGGTCCATCGAGCCCATGACCGTACGAATGTTGGTCATGGTCAGGTTGAGAATCGCGCGCTCGACATCGTTGACCTCATAGGACGCCCGTGCCGCGTTCATCACCTGGAAAAAGGTCACCCCGTCGACCGTGACCGTGGCGTTGTCCTTGGTGATCACGTCCTGGCTCGGAATGTCGATCAGGCCCTCCATCATATTCATCTTGTGGCCGATGCGGTCGACGAAGGGGATGATGAAGCCGAGACCCGGCGTCAACGAGCGCTGATAGCGGCCGAAACGTTCAATCGTGAAGTTGAAACCCTGCGGCACCTGCTTGACGCCCGCCAGAACGACGAGAACAAGCAGGACCACCAGCGCGATAATCAAGACGTCGAAGCCAAAAGCGAAATCCGTCATCCCCAACTCCCAAAGTGCTCGGATCGCGCCGCGTCGGGTCACCCGACAGGAGCAGCGATGCGCCGCAATGGCGGCAAGATTTACGCCCCGCGCCCGGACAATGCGCCGCTTCGACACGCGAGGCAAGGCAGCTGTCGACATCCGTCGATTGACGTCAAAGGCGGTCGCCGTCTTAGGCGAAGTTTAAGACGAATGCCCTAATCCCCTTTGGATCAGCTTCACCGAGAATGGTCGCGTTTCATGACGTCGCGTGAGGAAGGGGCACAGCTCATCCTGGATGGGCATGAGCCCGAGGCCGGCAGCCGCT
Source organism: Pseudomonadota bacterium (assembly GCA_039819185.1). Lineage (GTDB taxonomy): Bacteria > Pseudomonadota > Alphaproteobacteria > Rhizobiales > Tepidamorphaceae > JBCBSK01. The sequence goes on from JBCBSK010000012.1 coordinate 24,003, forward strand.
GTGGCTGTCTGATGTGTCGAATAGAACATGCGGACGACGCCGAAGGCGGCGGCCGTGACGTGTTGAACTCAAATGTCGCCCCTCAGATCGCGGCGCTGAATGAGCATGTCGATACCCCAGATGCGGCCGAAGGGACCTGGGCAGAGGCAATTGCCTGGGGCACCAAGATCGATGTCAGCGGGTCACGCACGCTGAGTTATTATTTCAGCGAAACCGGCGAGCGCTGGGACGGGCTCAATACCTTCACTTGGTATGACTATGAAAAAGACGCGATGCGCGATGCTCTCGACGCGTGGGCCGACGTCACCAATATCCAATTCGAGGAAACCGCAAATGACAGCAGTGCAGACCTCGTCTTCGGGTTGACGCCAGCCAGCAGCTGGCTTGGCTACTACAACCCGCCCGGAACGTCGGGTGGCGGCATCGGGATGTTCAACTATCTTGGCTATGGCTGGGATGAAAACGCCCTCGAACAGGGTGGCTTCGGCTTCATCACGCTGATCCACGAACTCGGCCATGCGTTGGGCCTGGCGCACCCGCACGACACCGGCGGCACATCGACGGTGGCTCCTGGCGTGCGGTCAGCATTTCAGGACTATGGCAAGCACGACCTGAACCAGGGTATCTACACAACGATGTCCTACAATGACGGCTGGGCCGAACGGCCAACGCCATCGAAGGACTACGGCTATCAGGGCACGCCGATGCCCTTCGACATTCATGTCATTCAGGAGCTGTATGGGGCACGCGACGCGCGCACGGGGGACTCGATCTATCGTCTTCCAGACAGCAATGGCGAGGGTACGTTCTTCTCAACCATCTGGGACACCGGGGGCAGCGACGTCATTTCGAATGGCGGATCGGATCGCGATACAGTGATTGATCTGCGCGACGCAACACTCAAGAACGCACCCGGCGGCGGCGGGTACGTTTCAGCCGCCGATGGCATCTATGGCGGCTTCCTGATCGCGCATGGCGTCATGATCGAGCATGCGAAGGGCGGCGGCGGCAACGACAGCCTTGTTGGCAATGAAGCACACAACACACTGACAGGGCGCGGTGGCAAAGACACGCTTCTCGGCCGTACTGGCCAAGATACCCTGACCGGGGATGGTGGTGGCGACCTTCTGCGCGGCGGCAAAGGCGCCGATGATCTCAAGGGTGGCTCGGGCGCGGACGAGACGCGCGGGGGCCGTGGCGAAGATCGCCTCGAAGGCGGAGACGGAGACGATGCTGTCTTCGGCGGACGCGGCGCAGACCGTTTGTTTGGCCAAGGCGGCGATGACGTGCTGACCGGCGGCGCGGGTGGCGACGACTTGACCGGCGGCGGGGGCGCCGACCGGTTCCGCTTTGGAAAAGGCTTCGGCAATGACACCATCACCGATTTTCAGGATGGGCGGGATGTGCTGGACCTGCGGCTCTTGTCCAAGACCTCCAAGATCTCGGACCTTGTAATCCGGGATCGCGGCGCAGACGTGTTGATCAAGACGGACCACGGGACGATCCTGCTGGAGGATCTCGATCGATCTGATCTGGGTGACTCGGATTTCCTGTTCTGATGCACCCTCGTCTTAAACGCGTTCACGCGTCGTAGTCACGCTCGTCAGCGATCACCTGGCCATCATTGGGCAGGCTTCCTGGTTCGACGAAAGCGATCTCCCCGCCAAGTTTGGTCTCGGCTCGGAGCGTTCCCGCAACCGACGCCGCGAACCCGTCCGGCACGACCCCGACCTCAGCCTTGAGCGTCATGGCGTCGCGATCGCCGTCACGGGTGACAACGAGACGAACCCGTCCAAGCTGCGGATGTCGCCGCGCAACGGCCGCGATCTGGGCCGGATCGACGAACATGCCCTTGACCTTAACCCGTTGATCAGCACGCCCCATCCAGCCTTTGATGCGCATATTGGTCCGCCCGCAGGGGCTCGTGCCCTCCATCACTGCACTCATGTCGCCGGTCGCGAAGCGAATCATCGGGTAGTCAGAGTTGAGGCTGGTTACGACGATCTCGCCAACGTCGCCCGGCGCGACCGGATCGCCGGTGCCGGGCGTGACGATCTCGACGATCATGTCCTCGGACACGATCATGCCTTCCATGGCTTGTGATTCATACGCCACAATTCCGAGATCCGCAGTGCCGTAGCATTGGCGGACATGAACGCCGCGATTCGCATAGTCCTCGCGCATGGACGGAAACAGTGCACCGCCTGACACGAGCGCCCTTTTAATTGAGCTTGCGTCCTTACCCGCGGCCTCCGCAGCGTCGAGTAAGATCTTCAGGTAGTCCGGCGTGCCCGAATAGGCAGCGGGCTTGAGATGCGCGATCGCGTCAATCTGCATTTCGGTGTTGCCGGTGCCGGCAGGGATAACCGCACAGCCAAGCGCCTGAGCGCCGGTTTCGAACATGTGACCGGCCGGCGTCAGATGATAGGCGAAGCAATTGTGGACGATATCGCCTTCCCGGATGCCCGCAGCAAACAGTGCGCGCGCGACGAGCCACCAATCACGATCTGAACCATCACAATCATAGATTGGCCCCGGCGACATGAAGAGCCGGTTGAGATGGCCTGGTTCCTTCGTGGCGTAGCCGCCAAGCGGCGGATGCGCGGCCTGGCGTGCCATAAGGTCGGACTTGCGCAGGATTGGGAGGCGCGCGAGCGCGGCCCGGTCACGCACGTCGGTGAGATCAGCCCCTGAGAGCTGCTCCGCCCAGCCTGGCGCCTTCTCGGTTGCCATCCTGAGGAAGTCCGGCAGACGCGCAAAGAACACCTCCTCGCGGGCTGCGGGGTCCCGGGTTTCAAGAGCATCATAGTGATCGGTCATCAAAGGGCCTCGCCGAATGCCGGGTCCGTGTCACGAAAAGCCTGGTGCGGAGCGCAATCTGGCACAAGATCGGCCTTGCTATGTCAGCTCAGCCAGCGTTTACGGCGGCGATAGCTCTTGACGTTGCGGAAGCTGGTGCGGTCTTCACCCCCAACGCCGAGATAGAATTCCTTGACGTCCTCGTTCTCGCGCAGGGCCTTGGCTTCACCGTCGAGCACGATGCGGCCGGATTCGAGGATGTAGCCATACTTGGCGTATTTCAGCGCAATGTTGGTGTTCTGCTCGGCAAGCAGCATGGACACGCCCTCATTCTCGTTGAGGGACTTCACGATCTCGAAAATTTCTTCGACGAGCTGCGGGGCAAGCCCCATGGACGGCTCATCAAGCAGGATCATCTCGGGCCGGCTCATGAGCGCGCGTCCGATAGCGCACATCTGCTGTTCGCCGCCGGATGTGTAACCAGCCTGACTCCTGCGTCGCTCCTTGAGACGTGGGAAGTAGGTGTAGACCATCTCCAGATCACGCTGTGTCGCGCCCCAGCCGTCCTTGCGGGTATAGGCGCCGGTCAAGAGGTTTTCCTCAATGGTCAAGTGGCCGAAACAGTGCCGGCCCTCCATGACCTGAATGCAGCCACGCCGGACAAGCGCATTCGGTGACAAGTTCTCGACCTGCTCACCCTTGAACTCGATCGACCCCTTGGTGACATCACCACGTTCGGCGCCAAGCAGGTTGGAAATCGCCTTCAGCGTCGTTGTTTTGCCCGCGCCGTTTGCACCGAGCAAAGCAACAACCCCACCCTTTGGCACAGTCAAGGACACCCCCTTGAGCACCAGGATCACGTGATCATAAATCACTTCGATATTGTTGACCGACAGGATCGGCTCGCCCGTCACCGGTGCGGCGTCTTCCGCTGGCGCAGTCATCTCTTCAACGGCTGCCATGACGTCGCGCCCTCTTTCAGCTCATATGATTGAAATGGAACTGGCGGCCGCGACCGCCAGTTCCGTTGCTGATGGGATCGAAACCCGTTTGGTCAGTTCATGCACTCTTCAGTGCGCTCCGGCCAAGGCTGGTTGTTCTCGACATATTCCGCCGCGGCAGTTTCAAGCAGCGGGCGAACGATCTCGGTCATCGGCGCATACCAGTCGCTGACCGGCTCCCATGTCGTGCCATTCCATTGCTGCATATAGACATCATGGCCACCGGAATGGTCGACGCAGGTCACGCGGACAGGCCGCATGAAACCCTCAAGACCAATCTCCTTGATCCGCTCCTCGGTGATGTTGAGGTTCTCAAGGCCATGGCGAACATCCGCTGCGGTAACGACCGCATTTCCGGTCAGCTGCTGTGCCGTATAGACCGCTTCGGCCATGTAAACCGCGTTATAGACGCCGCGATTGTAGAGGTTCTCACCCACCGCCGACACGTCGCTGACCTGGCTGAGCCCCGGCTCGACGACATAATTCAGGATGTCCTGGATCGCCGGATAGTCGGTGCCCGTGCCGTGGAAGTTCAGCGTCTTGTAGCCGATGGCATCATCGCCGGCCGGACGGGCATCGTCATCGCCTCCGGACCACCAAATGCCGACGAAGCGATCCATCGGGAAGCGGATCTTGGCTGCTTCACGCACGGCCGTCGGGTTCATCGCACCCCAGCCCTGCATGAACATCCAGTCCGGCTGGTCACGGCGGACATTCAGCCATTGCGACGACTGGTTCTGCATCGCATCAAGCGCGACCGGATACTGGGTCAGCTCGAAGCCATAGTCTTCGGCAAACTGCTCAAGCAGCGGGATCGGCTCGCGGCCATAACCGGCATCAAGGAAGATGTAGCCGATCTTCTTGCCTTCGAGCTGATCAAGGCCGCCTTCCTGTTCGGCGATATACTTGATCACGGCCGAGGCACCGTCCCAATAGGTTGCCGGTGGGTTGAAGACCCACGGGAAGGTATCGCCGACCGCGGCTGCCGACAGGCCGTAGGCCATTGACAGAACCGGGATCTGGTCAACGCTCGCCTTCGGAATGAGTTGCAGCGTGATGCCCGTCGAATAGGGATTATACATCAAGGCGCCTTCGCCCTTGGTGCCTTCGTAGCATTCGACGCCCTTTTGGGTGTTGTAGGCCGTCTCGCACTCTTCGATGCGCAGCGGTACGCCGCCGATGCCGCCATCACGCTCGTTGAGCATCTGGAGGTAGTCGTTCATGCCATTGGCGATCGGTATGCCGGAGCCTGCAAACGGCCCGGTGCGATAGGTCAACAGCGGCAGGTAGAGCGAGTCTTCGGCTTGAGCCTTTGTCGCCCACGCGCCAGTGACGACCATTGCGGCCGCTGCAGCGCCAAGCAAAGCGTGCTTGAGTTTCATTTTAGTGTCCTCCCTCATTCGAGCCGTGGCTCGCGTTGAAAAATCCGATGTCAGCTCTCTGAGCGGGGCTGTTGTCGGTCGGAAAAAAGTTTATTCTCCGGCGCCGACAATGCAAGGCGAACTGCGCCCCAGGGTTATGGCTCGCCTTGATCTCCGGTGTTGTCTCGCGGTTTAAGACCGCCAGACCGATCATGACCGAGGTCCTTCGTTGAAGAGTCCTGCCCGACTTGCCGCGATCGTTTGCGCCGATGTGGTCGGCTTTGGCGAACGGACCGCGGCTGACGAAGACGGAACGCTCGATGCGCTGGCTGCAGAACGCGAACGGTTGCGTGACGTGGTCCACGCCCATAACGGCCGGGTGGTCAACACCTGGGGCGATGGCGTGATCGCCGAATTCACCTCGATCAGCAAAGCCGTTCATGCCGCCGTTGCGTTCCAGGACGCGGCACTGCCCAACGCTCTGCAATGGCGCTTCGGCATAAACCTCGCCGATGTCGTCCACGAGCGCGATGATGTGCTCGGCCACGGGGTGAATGTCACGGCGCGCCTGCAACAGGCAGCATTGCCTGGCGGTATCCTCATCACGGACGCTGTTTACGCTGCGATCGGTGATCGACTGGCGCTGAGCTTTGAGCCGGTGGAACCGATCAAGGGAAAGGGCTCCGAGCCGCCGATCGCGGCCTGGCAAATCGTATTGGGCCGGAACCATCCGGGCAGGATGTCTGCCGTGACAAGCGCGGCGCTCACGCGCCCTGACCCGCCAACTCCGCACACCGGCGAAACCCGCGCACCGATCTTCCAGATCTGGGAGGCTATGACCCGCGGCGAGAAGGTTGCGGCGACGGGCGTCGCGGCACTCGGCGCGGTCAATATCGCGACCGAGCCATTCAATCCGTGGTTTCTTTATGTAGCGATCCTCGTCGGGGCTGTCATCGTAATACGGCGCCTGCTGCGCTCCGGCTCTTAAGTGCCAACCCGACACCAACTCGCATGCCAGAGACCCGGCCACATGCGCCCGCGGGCCAAGACCCATGACGCAAACCATCCGATCACCGTTCCTGAAGCCGAGCATATCTGGTCTTTCGAGTGGTCCGATCCGCTGCCCCTAATAGGGAAACGGCCAGACGCGAAGCTTCTGTTTGAGGATCTGCCACATTCGGGCAAGCCCGTGCGGTTCGACGATCAAGATCACGATGATCAGCGCGCCAATGATGACGAAGGACCAATACTCGACCTTGGCCGCCGTCAGCCCGATCTCGACGCCCGTCATGCCGATCGCGTGGAAGGCACCTTCGATCCATTGCGGCGCCTCGCGCAGGACCAACGGTAAGATCCAGATGAAGGCCGCCCCCATGAAGCACCCAATCAGGCTACCCAAGCCACCCAGGATGGCCATGAACAGAACCTGGAACGACAGGTTGATGGAGAATGCGCTCGGCTCGGCGGCTCCGAGCCATAGGAAGACATACATCGCGCCGGCAACGCCGCAATAAAACGACGAGACGGCGAAGGCCGACAGCTTGGCGGCAAGCGGGCGCACACCGATCAGTTCGGCGGCGATGTCCATATCCCGGATCATCATCCATTGCCTGCCAATGCGTCCGCGCACCAAGTTGGACGCGATCCAGGTCATAAGGATGACGACGATCAGAACCGCGAAATAGCGCACCGTTGGGTCGGCGGCGGGACCGGCCACGACAAACCCGAAGGCCGTGCGCTCCGCCACCTCGATCGCTCCCGAGGCGTTGTAATTGTAGAGCCAGCCTATGCGAATGAAGCACCATTCGAGGAAAAACTGTGCGGCAAGCGTCGCGACGGCGAGGTAAAAGCCCTTGATCCTGAGCGATGGCAGACCAAACAGGATGCCAATGCCAGCCGAGAAGAAGCCCGACAGAAGGATCAGGAGCAGGATGTTGGCGTCGGGGAAGAAGGTCGTCAGCTTATAGCAGGCATAGGCCCCGACCCCCATGAAGGCGCCGGTGCCAAGCGACAATTGCCCGCAATAGCCCGTCAGAATGTTGAGCCCGATCGTCGCCAGAGCGAGGATCAGGAACGGGATCATGATCGAGGAAATGAAGAAGTCATTGCCCAGAAGCGGAATAGCAACAAGCGCCACCGCCAAGATAATGCCGACGCCGATCCTGTCTTGCAGGATCGGGAACACCGCCATGTCCGACCCATAGCTGGTCTTGAACTGGCCTGCTTCGCGGTAAAACATCAGCTTTGATCCCAAGAGGTTGCGCCGGTGTCGAAATCCGGGCGTTGCGGCCCTACCAGGCAGAAGCGGTGGCCGGAGGGGGCTTCCATGATGATCCAGCGTGGATGTCGACCGACGCGCTTTGCACCGAGCGTTTCGAGGCGTTGCGCTTCAGCCTCCTGATCATCAGTCTCAACGTCGAGATGAACTCGGCTGTCGTGTGTGACGGCCTGGAGCAAAACGCGCGGATCCCCTTGATCCGTTTTCAGTACGGCATACTTGCCGTCGTCATCGACACGGCCCTCGCAACCCAGCGCCGCGGCCCAGAAGCGAGTCGCGGGGGCGAGGTCGTCGGTCTTGCAATCGATGACGAGGCAGCCGATCCGGCTCTTGTGGCCCATCAGATCCTCTCGATGATCTTTTCACCGAACAGACCCTGAGGCCTGAACATCAGGAAGCCGAGTGCGATGATATAGGCGAGCCAGCTTTCGATACCGCCACCGATAAGCGGCCCCCAGTAGATCTCGCCGATCTTCTCGCCAATGCCGATGATCAGACCGCCTATGATCGCCCCCGGAATCGAGGTGAAGCCACCGATGATCAGAACCGGAAGCGCCTTCAGCGCAATGATCTGAAGCGCGAAGGACACGTCGGACTTCGCCCCCCACATGATGCCGGTGACAAGCGCGACGATGCCAGCGGCAAACCAGACGATGACCCAGATCTGGTTGAGCGAAATGCCGACCGACAACGCCGCCTGGTGGTCATCCGCGACGGCGCGCAACGCGCGTCCGATGCGTGTCTTGGAAAAGAAGAAGCCAAGGCTTGCCACCATGACGATGGCGATGCCGGCGGCTGCGACATCAAGATGCTGGAAGATCAACAGCCCGCCCATGAAGTCGACCGCTGTCGAGCCGGTCGGCAGGCCAAGCTCTTCTGTCACCATGCGCTTCGGTTCACCGCCGAACAGAAGCTCCCCGCCGCCGATCAGGAAATTGGTCAACCCGATCGTCGCCATGAACAGGATAATGTCCGGCTGATTGACGAGATTGCGTAAGACAAGCCGCTCAACGCCGATTGCGAGCGCGCCCATGACTCCGATTGTCAAGACAAGGGCCGCCAGCGCTGGAACGCCGGCCTCGACGAGACCAACGAGCGTCAGCGCCGCAAACACCACCATGATGCCCTGGGCGAAGTTGAACACGCCCGACGCCTTGAAGATCAGCACGAAGCCAAGCGCGATCAGCGCATAGAGCACACCCGAAACGAAGCCTTCCCACAAGACCTGAACAAAGAAATCGGGCAGCGTGACCATCTGAACGAACGGATCGATCAGAACCGCATACAGAAACTCCATTACGCAGCGGCTCCTTTGTCGCGCTCAAACGCTGCGGCGCGGCGCTTGATCTCCTCGAACGGCAGTGCCTCGGTCTGGGTCGACACCCACCAGACATTGCCCTGCGCATCCATGACACCGCCGGCGCGCTCGCCGTAAAACTGATCCCCAACCGGCATCATCGACTTGGCACCTGCTGCGACCGCCTTATCGAAGGTCGCATCGACGTCCGGCACGTAGATATGAAGGAATGCGGTGGTGACCGGCATGCCTTCCGGCCGCTTGCCGAGCATGACGGTGGAATCGCCGATCTTAAGCGCTGTGTGCCATAGCGAGCCGTCCTGGTGGCGCAGCGGCGGGGTGACAGGCTCTGCCCCGAAAACCTGTTGCGCGAACGCCATGACCTGTTCGACCTCATCGACGAAGATCATGGCGCTAACGGTCGAACAACCATCCGTCTGCCAATGGGGCGCTGTCATCAGTGCGACACTCCCAAATAGGCATCGATAACGCGTTGGTTGGCGCGGACCTCGGCCGGCGCACCATCACCAATCTTCTGGCCATAGTCGAGCACGACGACCCGGTCGGAAATGTCCATCACCACGCCCATGTCGTGCTCGATCAGAGCGATCGTCGTCCCGAACTGCTCGTTCACTTCGAGGATGTAGCGGCTCATGTCCTGCTTTTCCTCCAGGTTCATCCCGGCCATCGGCTCGTCGAGCAGGAGAAGTTCCGGCTCCATCGCAAGCGCACGTGCCAGTTCGACCCGCTTCTGCAGGCCATAGGGCAGCTTGCCCACGGGCGTGCGGCGAATGTGCTGAATCTGCAGGAAGTCGATGACTTCCTCGACCTGTTTGCGATGTTCGATCTCCTCGCGTTGGGCGGGGCCGTAGCGGAACATCTGGAAGAAGAAATTGACGTTCATCTTCAGCGTCCGACCGGACATAATGTTGTCGAGCGTCGACATGCCCTTGAACAGCGCGACATTCTGGAACGTGCGCGCAATGCCCGAAGACGCCGCCTCGTAGGGTCGCATCTTTTTGCGCACCACGCCCTTGAAGCTGATCGTGCCTTCCTGCGGATGATAAAACCCGTTGATGCAGTTCAGCATCGACGTCTTGCCGGCGCCGTTCGGGCCGATAATCGCGCGGATCTCACCCTTCTTGATGTCAAACGACACGCCACGGATCGCTTTCACCCCACCAAACGACAGCGAGATGTCCTTGACCTCCAACAGCGTATCGCCGGCGGCGATATGATCCGCCGGACCATGGTGAGGATGATGCCCGCCCTGGGCTGGTTCGGCAGGCCTCATTCGGCAGCCTCCCGGAGCGCCGGTTCGGCGTCATAGGTTTTGGCATCGACGATCCCGAGGCGCGCCGACAGTTGCCCTTTGCGGCCATCCTCGAAGGTGACTTCGGTGGTGATATCGGCCTCCTCGGACCCGTCATAGAGCGCGGCGATCAGCGGCGCATACTTCTCGGCGATGAAGCCACGGCGCACCTTTTGGGTCCGCGTCAGTTCGCCATCGTCCGCGTCGAGTTCCTTGTGCAAGACCAAGAAGCGCTTGACCTGGGCACCCGCCATGGCCGGCTCGTCGGCCAGCGACCGGTTCACCTCGTCAACATGCGCGGCTATCATCCGGTAGACCTCCGGATGGCCGGCCAGTTCCTGATAGCTGGCATAGGAGACGTTGTTGCGCTCGGCCCAGCTTGCGACCGATGTCAGGTCGATGTTCAGCATCACCGCGCAGAAATCGCGCTCATCGCCGAAGGCCACCGCTTCCTTGATGTTGGGATAGAACTTGAGCTTGTTTTCGATGTATTTCGGCGGGAACATCGCGCCGTCGTTGAGCTTGCCGACATCCTTGGCGCGGTCGATGATCCGGAGATGGCCTTCTTGGTCGAAGAAGCCGGCATCGCCTGTCTTTACCCAGCCATCGTCGCTCTTTGTGTTCTGCGTCGCCTCGTCATTCTTGTAGTAAGCGACGAAGACACCTGGTGAGCGGTAGAGAACTTCGCCATTCTCGGCGATCTGGATCTCGACATCGGGGGACGGTCGGCCCACCGTGTCGGCGCGGATCTCACCGTCCGGCTGGGCGGTGATGTAGACCGAGGCTTCCGTCTGCCCGTAAAGCTGTTTCAGGTTCAACCCGAGCGAGCGGTAGAAGCGGAAGATCTCCGGCCCGATCGCCTCGCCGGCGGTATAGCCGACCTTGAGCCGCGTCAGGCCCATACGGTTCTTCAGTGGACCATAGACCAGCACTTCTCCGAGCCAGTATGTCAGCCGGTCGAAGAAGCCGACCTGTTCACCGTTCAGAAGCGGCTCGCCCACTTTGCGCGCATGCGCCATGAACGTATCGAACAACCCCTTCTTGGTCCGGCCAGCATCTTCCATCCGGACCATGATTGAGGTCAGCAGCATTTCGAACACGCGCGGCGGGGCGAAAAAATAGGTCGGCGCGATCTCGCGGCGATCGTCGGTCACCGTCTCCGGGCTTTCCGGGCAATTGACGCAGAAGCCTGCCGTGATCGACTGGCAATAGCAGAAGATGTGATCGCCCACCCAGGCCATCGGAAGATAGGCGATGATCTCGTCAGTGTGGTCAAGATTGTCGAACTTGTTGCCGTTCTCCGCCGAGACGACGAGGTTGTGATAGCTCAGCATCACGCCCTTTGGCGTGCCCGTCGTGCCGGACGTATAGAGCATGACGGCGATGTCGTCGGACTGGCCCTTGGCGACCTCGGCCTCCCAGGCCTTAACGGCATCGGCGTCACGGCCGAGAAGATCAGAGCCACGCTGGGCGATCTCTTCGAAGCTGTGCAGATGGCCGTGGTCGTAATTGGTCAGGCCGCGCTCGTCGTCATAGATGATGTGCTCTATGCGCGGCAGTTTCTCGGCCACCGACAGCAATTTGTCGACCTGCTCCTGGTCCTCGACCATGGCGAAGCGCACTTCCGCATGGTCGAGCACGAAGACCATCTCATCTGCGACCGAGTCCTGATAGATCGGCACCGGGATCGCCCCGAGCGCCTGCGCGGCGGCAAACGTCCAGTAAAGCCGCGGCCGGTTGTTGCCGATGATGGCGATCTTGTCGCCGCGCTTGAGCCCCATGGCCTGGAGCCCGAGCGACAGCGCGCGCACCTCGTCATAGACCTCGGACCAGGTCCAGGTCTGCCAGATGCCGAGATATTTCTCGCGCATCGCCGGGCGCGCCGCCCATTGGCTGGCGTTGCGCTTCAGGAGCTTGGGAAAGGTATCTAGCTCACCGCCAGCACGTGCTGGGGCCGTTTCTTGGGCCATACGCCCGATCTCCTCCCGGAAGGCGCCGTTTTTCGCGCCAAACGCTTGTTTTCACGGAATAGAGCGGAGATCGCAGACGAGATCAAGGGGTTTTGCAGGCGTGAAATGCTTGTGAGGGGAATTGGCGAGCGGACGTGGCACCTTCGACCGCTGAAGCGCCCTGCCACACACGCTTACCTCATCATGAGGAGCGCTCGCATGAGCGCGTCTCGAAGGATGGGCAACGGGCTCGGATCGTGCGGCCCATCCTTCGAGACGGCTGTTCGCCAATGGCGACCAACCTCCTCAGGATGAGGTCATTTCGGCATCGTGCATGGCAAACGCGCGATCGCCGCCGACACGGCACTGCGGCTATCGGCCTATTTCGTCACCCGCGCCGAGATGTGGATGCGATCGCAGGGGGATTCTGAGTTGAAGGTCGCGCGGCGAACTGCGCTTATCGCGAACTGAAAGGTCGGCTACCCAAGCGGCCCGGGTAGCC
>JBCBSK010000013.1:0-35232 GCA_039819185.1 Pseudomonadota bacterium
ATCGAGACGTTCAAAGACGATATAGGCCGTACCGCGATAGGCCGGCGCATTGCCCGCCCCTTCCTTGGCCTCGACCAGGCTGTCGGGCTCCTGTCCGGATGTGCCGCGGTGAACACGATAGGTAATCTCGGTGAGGTCGAGTTCGCGGCCATCGGCCCAGATCCTGAGAACCTGGTGGATCGGGCCCTCGCACAGGCCGATGGCGAGATTGGCGTAATAGGTATAGCTCGTGGTGGTCACGGTCGAACCTGGCGATCCCTTGCCGCCGACAGTTTCGGTCTCGGTGCTGGACACTTCCTCGATCTCGGTGGCCCAAATGACCTGCCCGCCGATCCGCGCCCGGCCATACACCTTGGGGATCGGAGCGCCTTCAGTCGAGGTGCTGACTGCCAGCGTGTCAAGGCGCGGGCCTTCTCTCTCTCGATTGCTTGATGAGGAGAACAGCGCCTGGTCAACAAGGCCTCCGGCCAAACCTGCTCCAGCCTTCAGCAGGGCGGAGCCGACAGGGCCGAGCCCGAGTACGCTCGATCCCGCAGACGCCGCTGCGGTAAGAACCAAAGCTGCCATCAGATTGTCTCCGGATAACGAAACCGAGCAGCAATCCGCCGCCGCCACCAGGGACCAAGCGCGGTCTCGACGACGCCACGGGCCTCATAGGCATGGATCATCCGACCGTCGTCCGAGATGATTGCGGCGTGCTTGGCAATCACATCGGCGCGGTAGCGAAACAGCACGACATCTCCAGGCAGCGGACCAGCGTTGAAATCGGCTTCAATCAGATGCCGCCGTGCGGCCTCGATCAACCGCTCCTGACCTCCGACTTCTGCCCACAGCCCCGAATAACCCGGAACGGCCTCCGGTTCAGGTCCGTGCAGATCGCGCCAGACACCGCGGATCAGACCGATGCAATCGCAGCCGATCCCGCGCAGCGACGCCTGATGGTGATAGGGCGTGCCGAGCCAGTCCCGTGCGATGGAGATCACGCGCCCAGGATCCGCTGAAGCAGCAGACGAGGCGACTATCGTAGCGGATTGGCATTCACTCATTGAACAGCGAGCCACCGTCATTGGCCGCTTCGTCCTGACGTGGGAAACGGAACACGAAGTCGTTCCCCGGAATGTGCGGAAAGCCCTGATAATTCAAACCATTGGAAAACTTCGATCGACAGGTGTCGAAGGACTTGTCGCAGCCGGCATAGAGACGAACGTCGTCACCCGGCTCAGGCAGGACTTCCGGGCCGATCCACAGGGAAACCGTCGCGCCGCCAGAGGTTTTGACGTTGTCCTTGATATCGTAGCTTAGTCTGTCGAGCGCGCCGGAGATGAATTCGAGCCGGCCATGGGCAAAGAAGTTGTCGTCATAGCTTCCCGAATAGTTGATCTCGAACCGTGTCGCCGAGTGCACTGCCTCCAGCGTGCCGGTGGCGCGATAGGCTGACGACGACAGGTTCACCCCGCAGCGGGCATCGCCGAGCATGGCGCTGCAGCCATGCTGGAACAGCCGGCCCTTGACCTCGGACAACCGTGCCGACAACCCGCGCAATTCGGCTGTGAAGGCATGCTTGCCATGGCGCACCTCGCCGAACAGCATCCGCCTCAGTCGGACATGCTGGCTCGGCTCGACCCAATTGACGCGATACAGATCGACCGTCGCGCCATCATAGCGCCCGAGCAGGAGATCGGTCTCGCTGATCCGGTCAGAGCGCAGCGCGCCGGAGACTTCGGCATTGTCCGGCGCAAGACCGAGTTGCGTCTGGACCTCGCTGCCGGTGAAGCCAGTCTGTGCCTCGTGTAGGACGCCATCGAATTCGACATCGCAATCGTGGTCTGTGAAGCCAAGTACGACACCATCTTTGCGCATGATGCGCCAGCACCAGCACAACGTCGTTGCGCCACTATCAAGGTGGTCCTGAAGACCCGATGGAAGCGGCTTCATGGTCGGACCTCGATCAGCGGGATGTCGGGAATACTGCCGGCGGCAAAGTCTTCGAGATCGATTTCGAGGAGATCGGTGTCGAAACGCACCGGAACATCGAACTCGAAGCCTGCCTTGACGCTCTGGCCGTTCCCGGGCGGATCGTTAAACGTGACAACACCGGTCTTTGTGTTGACACTCCAGCCTGATGACACTTGTGCGCCACCTACAGCGACGACGACGCTGCCGTGGACGGGCTTCAAGATGTCACGCGTCCAAACGGCATGATCGCCGCCATAGCGCTTGATCAGTTGGAACTTGGTCTCCTGACCGTCACCCTCACCGAGCGTCTGATCGGTCGCAGTGATCGGTTGACCCGGCGGTGTCGAACGATGGTCAGCGCGATCACGAAACCGGAACCCGTAAAGCCTGCCGCGCCGCTCCTCGAAAAAGGCGATCAGCATGTCGATATCGGCCAGCGAACGCAGGCCATAGCCGGCATTGTAGCGCCGGCGCGAATGCGCCCAGAGCTGGTTGCGCTCTTCCCGGCCCGATGCCGCGGTGACGATCTGAGTGCGCCGCTCCGGCCCTCCGCGCGCGCCGAGCGCGATGGCTTGCGGGAACGAAATCTCGTGAAAGCTCATCAATGTCCCCGATCAGACTTAGAGATGTCGCATACCGCGCGACACGGCCCGGGCCAGTGTTGCAGAGACCTGACCTTCAGAGCGTTGGAAAGCCGCTGGATCCGGCGTTTGGATCGTGACGTTCACGGCGACGGGCATTGTGGCCGATGCCGATACGCCGAGTGACCCATCGGGCCCCCGCGCAAGCGGCAGAATCGCCTCGGCACCGCGCTCACCCATGACGCCAAGCTGACCAGCACCCATTTGGAACGCTGTCGCGCCGCGCACGATCCCACCCTTAGCGAATGGCGTCATCTCTTCGAAGACCGAACCGACGAGCGTATCCAGAGGTTTCAAGGCGGCCTTGAGCGCCATGTTAGAGACGTTCAGCGCTAGCGTCTTCAAGACCTCATCAAGGTCCTTGCCCTGCAAAACGGCGGATCTGAGCGCCGAGTTGAAGCTGGTTGCAAAGGACCGGGCGCTGGATGACAGGTTCTTCAGCGCCTCGTCGGCAGCGGTCGTATCGATGCGCATCGATACGAGAATCTCCGCATCAGCATCCATTTTAGAAGCCTCCTAGGTATCGGGAAACGCGCGCATCAGAGCTGCCAGGTCAGCGTGCGTCGGAACCTCTGATGCGACGGTGTCCCGAGCAGCGAGAATGGCCGAGACTTCCCTGAACCCAGCCCGCCAGAAGCTCTCCGGCGGCAGGCCGAGATGGCGGGTCCAGGTGATCAATGCCAGGGTTAAAAGCGATGGCGCCGGCCCGGCTACGGCGCCTCCCGAGGGTCCGGCCGTGGCTCCGAACGATCGGTCGCCCCGCCCGGTGGCGCGAAGGTCGCTTCGAGCAGCTCAGCAACGATCCGGGCATATCCGGCGGCCCCGCCATCCACAGACAGGCCCGCGACCTGCTCGTCGGACATGTCATGGCCTGCGCCACGCAGACCCGCCGAGAGGATCGCGATACACTCCCGAGCTGACAGGCGGCCGTGTTCAAAGCGCGCGGCCAAGTCCATCAGATCACCCGCGCCCAGCGCCATTTCCAGCTCGGCGAGCGCCCCAAGCGTCAGACAGAGGCGATAATGTGTGCCGCCAAGCACGGCCTCGATCTCGCCGCGATGCCGGTTGGCGTGGCCATGTTGAAGGTCCTTCGCCATGGTCATGCCGCCAAGAAGGTGATTTCGCCGGCACTTTCGAGCGCGATATCGAAGCGAACCTCGGCATTGGACTCAGCCGAATAGTCGAGGGCTGTGATCTGGAACAGACCCGCTAGCGTGCCGAAGCCCGGGATGATGATCTGCCAGGTACGGATGTCACCATCGAAGAAGATCTGCCGCACATGGGCGTCGGAACTTGCGTCCTTGAAGACGCCCGATCCGGTCAGGCTCGCCCGTCGCGCACCCGCGCCGGCCAGGAGTTCACGCCAGCGCCCAGCAGAATCAGCATTGGTGATATCGACCGGCGTTGCGTTGAACGACAGTGACCGCGACCTGATGCCGGCCACAGTGATGAAACTGCCCGATCCGTTCGAATCGAGCTTCAACAGGAAATCCTTGCCCTTTTGAGCGGCCATTGTTTGCTCCCGATGGTGAGATTGAGTCAGGCCGCAAGCGGCTCGGTCACCGCGCGCAGCGAAATCCGCGCGCGGAAGGTTCGGACATCCGACAAGCGCCCTGTGACGATCTCGGTAACCGAGAGCGAAACCAGGTCCTGACCATCGATCGCGAGTGGCTGATCATTGATCAGGACGGCGACGCGGTTGGCGATCTGCGTTGCTTCCTTACGCCCGCGGGCCCGGGAATAGACTTCCAGCGTCACGCGGTGCTCGGTGCCTGGCTCGGTCGCAGTCGACCAGTCGAGCGCTCGTGTTTCGGACAACAGAATATAGGGGAAAGCGGCGCTCTTCGGCGGCGCGTCATAGATGTGTTCCCCGCCGAGCAGATCTGTCAGCGTATCGTCAGCGGCAAGTTCACCATGGATCGCCTCGATCAGTGCGCGTTCAGCCAGAAGGTTCATAGGTCTTCCTCCACGACATTGCAGACCAGCCAGGCGGCCCGGCCGTCCGGGTCGGCGATCGCGATAATGCGAAACAGACGCGCGCCAAGCCGGAACCGCATGTCGGACGCGATGTCCGTTCGGTAACGAATGATGATGTCGTGTGTGCGGGATGCGGCTTCAGAGCCGGCACGGGTCGCAGATCGACCCGACGTCCCCCGAACGGCGCCCCACAAGACGGTTAGCTGCTGCCAGGTGCGGGTCGTTCCACCGCCGCCATCCGCCACGTCGATCGGCATTTCAAGCGTCAGACGGTGGTGCAGATCGCCTGCTCCAATGGCCGCACTCACAGGCTGACGCTCCGGAACGGCGTCAGAAGCGTATCAAACCCATGCGGCAGTGAGGTCGGCTGGGCACCGAAGGCAACCGGCTCGCGCCGGTCATACCAATGGGCCACCAGGTGCAGGATCGCTGTACGGACAGGCTCGGGGATGTCCCGAGCGGCACCGAAGCCGGTGGTGATGTCGACTTCGATCCCGTTGACGGCCACACCTGGCGCCGGCCGGTTCGACCGCATCACGATCCGTGCCGGATCGCGGATACGATCCACAAGATAGTCGGTTTGTTCGACGATCTGCGGTATGCCGTCCGCGTCATAGACTGTGATTTTGTCAATTGACGCGATCGGCCGGATCGGCAGGTCCAACGTGCCTGAGCGCGGCCAGACATCCAGGAAATAGCGCCAGCCCTGGGTGACGAGAACCTGCCGCAAACGTACCTCCACCGCGAGACGCGCCGCGGCGATCAGAGTCGAGATGAGGGTGTCTTCCGCATCGGTGTCGATCCGGGCAAAAGCCTTGGCTTCGGAGAGCGAGACCGGCTCCTCTGCAGGTGGCGAAACGAGCAAAAGCGGCATGGGTGATTCCTTGTGGGAGACGGCGGCGCCATAAGAAAAGCCCCCGAACCATGGCTGGTCCGGGGGCCGTCTCATGCCAGGGGGAGGCTCAGGTCAGGTCGCTGAAAACTTCATCAACTTGATCGCATCGAAGTCCTGCACGCCGCCGGCAACCCGCTTTGTCGTGTAAAACAGGACATAGGGTTTCGACGTGTAGGGATCGCGCAGGATGCGCGTACCCAACCGGTCGACGACGAGATAGCCACGGGCGAAGTCACCAAACGCGATCGACAGGCTGTTGGCCTCGATCGACGGCATATCCTCGGCCTCGACAACCGGAAAACCGAGCAATGAAGCTGCGGCGTCGGGGCTGTGCGCCGGCTGCCAGACATAAGAGCCGTCGGCATCCTTGAGCTTCCTGATCTCGGCCTGGGTCGATCGGTTCATGACGAAATGCGCATTCTGCCGGTAGCCACCCTTCAGCGCATAGATCAGGTCGTAGAGATTGTCGGTTGGATCGTCGGCCGCAAAACCACCCGACCCGCCCGACAGGACGAAACCGATATTGCCCCAAGCCCAGCTCGAGTCCGCTACAGCCGTGTAGCCGAGAAAGCCGGTTGGCTTGTTTGTCCCATTGCCGGAAACGAACGCCTTGCCTTCCTGTTCGGCGAAGACGGTTTCGATCTCGGCCGCGATCCACTCATCAATGTTGATAGCGGAATCATCGAGCAGAGTCTGCGTCGCCGCCGGCATGGCATAGAGCTCCATCGCAG
Source organism: Pseudomonadota bacterium (assembly GCA_039819185.1). GTDB lineage: Bacteria > Pseudomonadota > Alphaproteobacteria > Rhizobiales > Tepidamorphaceae > JBCBSK01. The sequence continues at coordinate 6,201 of JBCBSK010000013.1, forward strand.
GAAATTTGAGCTCGGCGAGAACGGGAGACTCCGTCTCGTCGCGGTCAACGCCAGTGTCGGTCTCACCGACCCACCCGGTGGCAGCACCCGTCGTCGTGAACGGTTTCTTGAACTCATTCGATGTCATCTGCCGCACGGTGGCGATGGCGCGGATCGGCGAGATCTTCGCAAGCCTGCGGCCAATCGCGATGTCGACCTCAGGCGGTACTGTGTAGCCGCCATCGGCGCCAGAACTCGTACCGACGGCGAGCGCCTTGGCCTCGATACGACGCAGGCCATTTTCGTCCCCACGCCGGACATACGCCTCGAACGCCGCCTTGTGCTCGGAGGCATAGGGCTGAGCCACGCCGAGCGCTGGCCGTTTGCGGCTCAACACCGCACCATCGACCATGCTCTTGTATTCATCGAGCGCCCGGTTGATGCGGTTCATCTTCTCGACCGTAACGACATCGGCGGAGACCCGATCCTCGATCTGGGTGAGCCGCTCGTCATTGACCTCCTTGAAGGCCTCGAAGGCCTGCATGAAGTCGTCGAACGCATCAACGACATCCAGCGAGGACGGGGCCGCCGGCAGGTCTTCGACCGGCGGGGTGAGCATAGGTTGGAGCGCACCCTCACCGTCTTTGCGGCGTAGGCGGGATGTGTGTCGTGACATGAGAAACCCCTTTGAGATTGGTGGATCAGGTCCGCATCGCCGAAGCTGCGCGCCGGATCGCGCTGATAAGCTTCGTTTCAGCAGCAGGATCCGACGCCTCCCGCGCCGGCAGAGATCGAAAGCCCTTGGCAATCACTTGCCGGGCCTCGGATCGCGACAGCCCAGCCTCCCGCGTGAGCCATCGTTCGAATTCGCGTTCCGTCGGACGTCCGGGCCGCACCGACGCCTTCACAGCGGACACTCGCGCCTCGGGCAGCATCGGGAACGTCACGATCGAGATCTCCCAAAGATCGGCCGCCGAGATCAGTCGATGGCCGGTGGTGGGATCGGTTTCGGCAGTGACGGTCGCAAATCCGATTGACAGTCCGTCGAGCGCACCCGCCTTCATCAGCGACAACACCTCACGGGCGCGCGCCACACCGGTCGTGAGTCGACCTTCGGCATAAAGCCCGTGATCGTCCTCACGTAAGCTTGTCCAGACCCCGATCGGTTCGGTCGGATCATGCTGGAACAGGAGCTTGACATCGCTTGCCGAGCGTTTCGCCAGGCTGTCGGCAAACGCGCCCGGCAACACCACGTCACCGGACAGATCTGCGACGCCGAACACGCTGGCATAGCCCGAAAAGACGCCGGTCGCCTCGGAGACGTCGATCCGGGCCGGGGTGAACTTGCGGTCCGTGACTGGTGAAAACGGCCTTGCGCGCTTGAACACATCCTGAGCCGGCATGGTCAGTGCCCCTTTCCATCGGACAACGCGTCGGGCGCTGCATCACCGCCGGCGACTGCCCCGTAGCCCGTCGCAATGCGCTTTTCATTGACGGTCAGGAAATCGGCATCCTTGACGCGCGCCCAGAGGCCATCGCGCTCTGCTGACAGCGCCGGTATCGCGTCCCGGTCAAAGTCGATCATGACATCGCCGAACGGCCTGGACAGCCAGTGACTGAGACACGCGACCGTACGGTTCAGAAGCGGCAGAATGGTCTGGCGCCACAGCGCGCGATTGGCTTCCTGATAGTTCGAATAGGTATTGTCACCGGGGATGCCGAGCAGCATGGGCGGCACACCAAAGGCCAACGCGATCTCGCGTGCCGCGCCATTCTTCAGCTCGTTGAAGTCCATGTCTCGCGGCGACAGGCTGAGCGGCTTCCAATCAAGACCCCCTTCTAGCAGCAGAGGCCGGCCGGCATTCAGCGCCCCTTGAAATGTCTCTTCGAGTTCACGCTTGAGCCTGTCGAACTGGCTCTCGCTGAGCGCGCCGTCGCCCGCCGAGTAGACCAGTGCACCCGATGGCCTGGCGGCATTGTCGATCAAGGCCTTGTTCCACGCGTTTGCTGCGTTGTGGACATCAAGTGCCATCTGGGCCGCGGCAAGAGGGCCCGCGCCGCGATGGTCATCGGTCGGACTGAACAGCGACAGGTGTAGGATGGGCGGCGGCAATCCCGACTGGTCGAAGCGGCGCACCCGTCCGCCGGCACGATGCTCATAGGCGACTGGCCAGCCGTCAGGCCCGGTCACAAGCTGCATCTGATCAGACCGCAGGACATGCAGTTCGACCGGTTCACCGGCGACGAACACGCATTCGAGATAGGCGTCACCGGCGATCATCAAATGACTTAAGGCGGCTTCGAACAATTCGGGACCCGCCTGGCGCGGATTAGGTCGGCGCAGAAGATCGAGCAGCGGATGATGCTTGTGCTCGCGTTCGCCTTCGCGCAACACAAGCGGCACCGACGCTGCGGCTTCGGCAACCATACGCACCGCGCGATAGACGATCGGGTTGCGTTCCATGCCCTCGCGCGCCAGTGCCAGGGGGCTGCGCTCGGTCCAGATTGCGGACGAGCCGCCCGATAGAGCAATGAGATGGTCGCCAGGATAGGATTTTTGTCCTATCTTCCGCCGGCGTTCATCTCGTCGGCGTGTGCCGGTGAGCCAATTGAGCATGAAACTGCCTCTCTGATATTCCGTGGCCCGCAAAGACGATCAAATCATCCTGAGCCGCGGATCGCGGTCGAAACCGGTGAGCGCCGTCACAGCCCAAACCAGCGCGTCGACCCGGTCTGGGCTGCGGCCATCGGACACTCCATCGGGACCGAAATCACAGAGCTCGTCCTCAAGCTCTGGAAACAGGCCGAGATGGCGCACCCTGCCCTGCTCATAGAGTGCGGCCACGGGTTCCGCGCGCAGCCATTTGCCACGCTTGGCCCGCACCGGCCGGACCGGGAGATCCGGGTCGATCTGATGCAGGATGGTCGCAACCATCTCGCCCCCTTGATTGACCTCGGCGACAACAGCATCGGCGGACAAAGCGTGATACAGTGTCACCACCCGGCGTGCCCAATCGAGTGGCTTTGCAGCGGCGACAGTGCGATCCGCAAGAACCAGAACCATGCCATCGGACGCCAGGCCGGCAGCAACGATGCCGCACGCATCGGCCTTGGCGGACGAACTCACCGGCGGATCAACGGCGATCACGATCCTGCCTAATCCGAATGCATCGAACTGGCCGGACGTGCGATGGCGCTCGATCGTTTCACGGCGAAACAAGGCATCGGGCCGATCCTCGACCAGTTCACCATCGAGTTCCTGCCGCCCGAGGCGCGTGCCGTCATAGCGGCCAACGATCGCATCGAAGAATCCCGGCGCGAGGTTCGCCGCATTGTCGATTGACCGCATGCGCGTGACCACAGTCCTCGGATCATCGACCAACCGGCGAATCAGCGGCGTCGGCCGCGGCGTCGTGGTGACGACCTGACGTGGCCGTGCACCGAGCCTGAGGCCGAATTGCAGCATATCCCAAACCGCCTCAGCCCGGCGCCATTTTCCAACCTCATCGCACCAGGCGGCAGCAAATTGCGGTCCTCGCAACGCCTCGGGATCTTCGGCCGAAAACGCTTGTGCAGTCAGGCCATTCGGCCAGACGAGGCGGGCCCGGGTCTTTTCCCAGGTTGGGCGTTCGTCCGCGGCATGAATCGCGAGAAGGCCGGATACTCCGTCGATCATCACGTCACGAACGGCAGCAAAGGTTTCACCGATCAGAGCAATCGGCGCCGTCGCCGGAGATCCATAGACCGGGTTTCCGGTGGCAATCCCGCGCACCCATTCGGCACCGGCGCGCGTCTTGCCCGCCGCACGCCCGCCAAGCAGCATCCAAGTTGTCCAATCTCCCTCGGGAGGCAATTGCTCCGACCGCGCCCAAAGCGGAAAATCGTCGATCAAGTCCCAGTGTTTCTCAGTCGGCAGAGCTTCGATCTGCGCCGCCCGAAGCCATCTTTGTTTCGTCGTCAGATTCGCCGACGGCAAGTGCTTCAAAACGCGTCGCAAGCGCTTCAAGGCGTGTTGCGAGCGCCTCTCGGAAGGCATCAAGGTCACGCTCTGCCTCTTCGGTCGGTTGTGCGCGTTCCACCGCCTCGACCTCGCGCAGCTTCTCGAAGGCCCGGATAAGGGTCGATAGGGTTCGGGCACCGCGTTCTTCGAACTGCGGGGCCGTGTCTTGCGAACCCCTCGCGCCCAAATCTTCGACCTGGGCCGCAAGCCCGCGCCACAAACGGTCGAGCAAGACCTCGCGGTTGACGCCCACAGGCCGTAGCCAGCTTTGCTTGCGTATGCGAGCTCGGATCGTCGCCGGCTTCAGCCCGCTCAATGCGGCGATATCGTCGACATCGATCGCGCCAGCTTCATAAAGCCGGCGCAGCACCATCCAGCGGTCGTCGGTGAACGGTGACATCGCACCTCCATGGGAGCAATGGCAGGCCAAAGGCCCATACTGATTTCAGAATTGCTGTTTTTAGATCGCAACCAACACCACGGCGCTTGCTGTCACCACCCTAGCCGTCAGGCGCAAATCTCGAGCATGCCCGGACCATAGCCAAGGAGCGTGCCGCTGTCAAGGACTTTATTCCTATATAGGAATTAAATCACTTTCTTATCGTGACTAACCGTGCTGTCGTCTTCGTTCGGCCAATCGGCGATGCGGTCGATCAGATCGGCAAGATCAAGTCCGTCCTCGGAGACGACACGCCCTCGAACGGAGATACCAGCCTGATGTACCGTGTCCGAGTCACCGGACACCAGATGATGCCACCAGTAGAGCGACCGCCCTTCAGCAACCAGACGGTAGGCACAAGTTGGTGGCATCCATTTGAGTTCTGAAATGCGCTCCGGCGTCAATGCAACGCAATCGGGCATACGCTCATGGCGGTTGTCATAATCAGTACAGCGGCAGGCGTCGCATTCAAGCAGGCCACAAGCCACATCGGTGAAGTGAAGGTCACCGCTATCCTCGTCCTCAAGCTTGACCAGACAACAGCGCCCGCACCCGTCACACAGGCTCTCCCACTCCTCGGGCGTCATTTCGGCAAGCGTCTTGCGCGTCCAGAAAGGCGCGTCGGGCATGATAGGCCTACTGTGCGATTGTCTGTCGACGGACCATGTTCCCATTAGGAGACATATCCGGCCGATACAACGGGTTAGCTTGGCATTGCGCTTGCTTAATCGTGCGAAACGAGGCTTTATCCCATCCGGTATTGTCAATCTGACACGAAGCGTCACTTTGGCACACAGGTTGGCCGCATAAAACTGCCGCAAGCCAATGGTAAAGTGGGCAAGACTAGATTTTGGCATGGCTGGCGTTGCGATCGAGCCAGTTAAAAACGCATGATCCGGTAACAAAACGAGTTCTTGAGACGCGATGCAGGATCCGCTGAAACAATCCCGCCGCCGCAGACGCTTGCCGGGCCTGCTGGAGATAGATGCAGCGATCGACTCGGGGCTGTTTCGCGCCGGAGAGTTTCTCAAGCGGACCTATGGCGCCTTTTCGGCCCGTATGGAACGCTTCACCGTGCGTGGTGTTACACGCGTGTTCAATGAAATGGCGTCCGAGGCGTTTACCCTCGGAACCGCCGGCGCCGTTGTCGCACTCGCTTTTGCTGTGCCGGCGTTCGACGAAACGCGCTCTGAAGATTGGCGCAGCGCGCAGGAGTATTCCGTCACCTTCTTTGATCGGTTTGGCAACCCGATCGGCAATCGCGGCGTGCTGCATGACGATCGGGTCCCGTTGGAAGACATTCCAGACCACATGATCAAGGCAACGCTCGCCACCGAAGACCGGCGTTTCTTCCAGCATTTCGGTATCGATGTCTTCGGCACATTCCGCGCGATCCTTGAGAATGCGCGCGCCGGCGGCGTCGTCCAGGGCGGCTCGTCGATTACCCAGCAGCTCGCCAAGAACGTTTTCCTATCGAACGAGCGCACCATTGAGCGCAAGATCAAGGAAGCCTTTTTGTCGGTCTGGCTCGAAGTGCGGTTGAGCAAGAATGAGATTTTGAAGCTTTATCTCGACCGCGCCTATATGGGCGGGGGCACAATCGGGGTTGAAGCCGCAAGCCAGTTCTATTTCGACAAATCGGTGCGCGACGTGACGCTCGCCGAGGCCGCAATGTTGGCCGGTCTGTTCAAGGCGCCAGGGCGGTTTGCGCCGCATCTCGACCTACCGGCGGCACGCGCCCGAGCCAATGTCGTGCTCGACAATCTCGTCGACGCAGGCTTCATGACCGAAGGCCAGGTGTTCGGTGCGCGCCGCAGTCCTGCGACCTCGGTCGATGTCGCGAACCGGTCCGTACCAGATTACTTCCTCGATTACGCCTTTGAGGAGGTCAAGAAACTTGCCAATGGCGAGGATTTCATTCTTGAGGTCAAGACGACCTTCGATTCCTCTGTCCAGCGCGTCATGGACACCGTCGTCGAAGCCAATGTCCGGCAATATGCACAGGGCTATGGCGCCGACGGTGTCGGCATGGTGGTGATGGAGCCGGAAGGTGCCGTGCGCGGCATCGTCGGTGGGCGCGACTACGGCGAGAGCCAGTTCAACCGCGCGACCCAAGCGATGCGTCAGCCTGGCTCGTCGTTTAAGGCCTATGTTTACATCACCGCGTTGATAAACGGCTATACGCCGAATTCAATCGTCGTCGACGCGCCGATCTGCATCGGTCGCTGGTGTCCGGGCAATTACTCGGGCGGTTATTCGGGCCGGCAGTCGCTCACACGCGCCTTTGCCCGCTCGGTCAACACGATCCCCGTCCGTCTGACCCAGGACTTCGGCCGTGAGGCGATCATCGAAACCATGGAGCGGATGGGCGTCGAGACGCCGATGCGCAATATTCGCTCGATGGAACTGGGCGCCTCAGAATTGACCGTTCTCGATCAAGTAGCGGGCTATAGCGTCTTCGCCAACGGTGGTTATCGTGCCACACCGCATGCGATACTTGAAATGCGCAATACAACCGGCGAGGTCGTCTACGACCGGGCGATCGACGCGCCGCCCCGCGAGCGTATCTTCCCGCCCCAGAAAGTCACCGAAATGAACAGTCTGCTCTATGCCGTGACCACATCCGGCACCGGCAGGCGAGCTCAGATCCCCAATGTCGCAACGGCGGGTAAGACCGGCACCTCGCAGGCCTATCGCGATGCCTGGTTCGTTGGTTTCACCGGCAATTATGTTGGCGCAGTTTGGTTCGGCAATGATGACTTCACTTCGACCCGGCGGATGACGGGCGGCAGTCTCCCGGCGATGACCTGGCAGGCGGTGATGGCCGAAATCCACAAAGGCATCGATATCCGGCCGATCCCGGGGATCACAGGCCCTGCCGATGCCGTCGATGCCGAGGTCGCAGAAGCCGCAGCGGCCGCCGAAGAGCGGCGTGCGCGCCTTAGCGGCCTGTCCGACGAAACCGTGAGTGTGTTGCGCGGCATCGCCGACAGCATGCGTTCAACTCGCCTCGGCACACCGACCGCGGAAATTGACGGTAGCGACACGTTGGACGAGAACCAGCGCGACACATCACGCAATCCAGCCGAAACGGGCACCTCCGGCGACGATCAAGCTGGCCTGCAGGTCGATCCAGCCATCGCGGCCGGAGTGATAACCACAGGTCCAGTCATTACGTCCGGTTACGCTGGCACGGCCCCACGCTTCAACAATTATCGCGATCTCCAGTAGTTGGGCGCAGGCATTGCGCGCCGTGCAAGGCGATGCGTCGCGATTGACTTTGCCGACACCCTTGGTAATGCCGCTCCAGCCCAAGACGTCGCCATCGCGGTCTGCCTCAGCCAATCATGCGAACCCTCGCCACCATTGTCTTTATTGTGCTTATCGGATGCGCGGCCGGCCTGGCCAGCGCCTACCGCGCTATTGAGACCGGTTTCATCGCGGATGCTGTTTCAACACCAAGCTGGCGCGGTTGGCTCGGGGCAGGCGATGTTGATGCGGACCCTTATACCCGTGCGGCAGCGGCGAGCTTGCGCGATCTGACAATGGCCTCGGGTCAGGGGCTGACGCTTTTTGCGGACGCAGACTCGACTGGCGCACCACTCGAAGGGCGCTGCACGTATCGGGTCCGAGGCCGCACACCAGCGGCACAATGGTGGACACTGAGCGTCTATGATCGCGATGGCCACCGGCCGATGGCAAATCCAACCGACCGCTACGGATTTACCAGTTCGGAAATTGTGCGCCGCTCGGATGGTTCGTTTGAGATCGTGATCGCGCCTGAGGTGCAGCCGGGAAATTATCTGCCATCGGACGCCTCGGCCCGTCTGACCCTGATCCTGCGGCTCTATGAAAAGCCGGTTGCGCTCGCCGGAGACATTGATCCAGCTACCCTGCCCTCGATCCTGCGCGAGGACTGCCCATGATCTACGCAGTCGCAGGCCTCCTCGGCAGCATCGTTCTCGCCGGCCTGGTGCACATATTGACTATTCTCGCCGTGCCTCATCTGGCCGATGACACCATCTGGGACGACTTGCAGCAGGAACTTGCCGATACGACAGCGCTTGTGCTGCCACGGCCAACACCGAACAGTTCCGCGCTGGGCACGGTTGATCCAGCAATGGTGATGGCGGCGTGCCGCTTTGATCTTGGCGCCGGCCCGCTCTTGGTATCGGCACCGACCAATGCGCCACAATGGATGCTGACGGTTCATGCCCCCGGCGGCGGCGTGATCTATGGCGTTACAAGCGAAACGGAGTTGCTCGGCGGGCTCGAGATCGAGATCCGCACCGAGGCCCAGGAGCGCGGACTGATCATCTCGGATGCTCCTGATCAACGCGTGCGCATCCGTTCCGACTGGTCGGAAGGTTTCGTCCTGTTCCGGATGCTGGCTGCCCATCCCGACGAACGTGCTGGTCTCGAGCGTCTGGCGCAGCGCGTGCGCTGCCGCAATCTGCCGGATCGTCTCTAGGACAGCTTCCGTAAACGCGCTGTTCAAGTCCGCTGTGGGGTATTGATTGCAGTGGCGTGCTTTAGAGTGAGAGCATGTTCCAGAAACATGTGTGCGGTTTCCAGATGAGAACATGCTCAAAATTAAACAGATCAAGCATTTTCAGTCGCGGAACAGAACCTGACCGTCCGCAATCTAAGCCTCGCAGCCATCAAAGAAGAAAATCGCTGTCCCTCAGCGTATTAACGTCGAGCACATCGATGTCGAAATCAGACTGCTGATCTCCGTCGAAATCGATCCGGACGCGAACGTCATCACCACGATCGACGACGATCAGCTGGTTGTCCCGACCGTCGCGGAAGCCCCGATCGCCGCGAAAGGCGATCTTGCCAGAGACGAGCCCCGTCAGATCGATGATATCATCCTGAGAGCGTTTGAAGTCGGTGATGTCATCGGCCCTGCTGCCGCCCCTGCCGGAGGCCGACGGATCGTTGAAGTCGAAGACATCTGCCCCGGAACCTCCGGTCAAGGTGTCCTTGCCGCCTTCGCCGCGCAGGATATCATCGCCGGAGCCACCATTGAGCACGTCACTGCCGTCTCCGCCGCGCAATGTGTCACGACCATTGTTGCCACGCAGATCGTCTCCCCCGCCGTCACCGCGCAGAATGTCTCCACCGTCACCGCCGCGCAGATCGTCCCGACCATCATCTCCGCGCAGCGTGTCGCCGCCGCCTTCGCCGCGCAATTCGTCGCCACCATCACCGCCGCGCAGAGTATCTCCCCCATCACCACCGCGCAGATCGTCGCCTCCATCTCGGCCCGATAGTGTGTTGCGGCCAGAATTACCGTCAATCCGGTTGGCCAAGCCGTTGCCCGTGCCGTCGCGGTTCCCCGAGCCCGTCAGGTCGAGGTTCTCGACATTTGCCGCAAGAGCGAACGAGATCGACGCTGCAACGCTGTCGGTGCCCTCACCGGACGCCTCGATAACCGTATCGCCGGCATCGTCGACGACGTAGATGTCGTCGCCCGTCCCACCCTGCATCTCGTCGACACCCGCGCCGCCATCGAGTTCGTCGTTGCCGCCGAGCCCGCTTAGACTGTTGGCACCGTCATTGCCCACAAGCACATTTGCCTGCGTGTTGCCGATGGCACTGATGTCGGCATTGCCCGTCAGAGCGACATTTTCGATTCCGGACAGGACGGACAGGTCGATCGTTAAACTGGCGCGCACCTCGTCGGTGCCTTCGCCCGCGTTTTCGACGATCACATCGCCAGCATCGTCAACGACGTAGACATCATCACCTGTGCCGCCGATGAGTGTGTTCGTGCCGCCGCCGCCAGTCAGCGTGTCATTGCCGCCGAACCCGTTGATGGTGTCGTTCAGACCGTCACCGACCAGCGTGTTGTCGCCTCCGTCGCCGTCGATCGTGCGTTCGATGTTGAACAGCCGCTGGGCGATGCCATTGCCGTCCGAATCGCCGGCGGCACCCAGAAAGCTCCCGTTGTTGGGATCGTCATGTTCAAACACGGCCACAAAGCGCCCGCCGCCCAGAGGAGCAAGATCAACCTGGCCTTCTGAGATGCCCGGAGTAGCGGAAACCGTCTGGTCCGACGCGTAGAAGAGCTGACCCGCGCTGGTTCCGGTCACCGTGTCATTGGTCGACACGACATTGTATTTGAGGTCAGTGCCTGCATTTGCGAAATCGGTCCAGGCCACCACGAGGTTGTCGCCATCGAGAAGCGCCAGGGAGGGCGTGCTCTGAGCGCCGGCCGTATCGGTGTTGACGCGAACAAAATCGGGGGTCCGGCGTGAGCCGTCTTCATTGAAAATGATGACCCAGATATCGATGCTGTTTGACCCTGGCCTGTCGGAGGCGAAGGCGAAGGCAAACCCGCCATCGCTCAGGCCGATGACATCGACGCCAGAGTTGATCGATCCGCCGGGTCTGAGGGCGAACAGACCGCCGAACGGGGCGTCCGTTGGCGTGGAGCCATCGGACGCGAGGACCAGCACGCGAAAGGCCTGATCACCCGAGGCCTGTTCTTCGGTTATGGCAACCAGCACATTGCCATTGGCCAGTTGCGTTGCAGCAATGCTGCCCAGAAACTTATTGATGGGTCCGTTGGGGCCGGGGACGGCCGAGGACAGTGTTTGAGATGCCACGGCGGGCGCAGTGGGCGCACTTGGATCAAAAATTCCCCATGAGATTTCGCGTTCACTGTCGTCAGACGTGCCTTCGAAGATGTCATCGATGGTGCTGACGACGATAAAGTTTCCGTCGCCAAACGAGGCGATGGCGGCTGGATTTGCGCCGATGCTGTGTGGCGCGATTGTGGTAAAGGCCGCAGCGTCGGTTGCCTGCCCGGGGGAGGCGGGCATTTCGTCGATCCCCACGGCAAGCGCGGATAGATCAATACTTGTGGTGTTTTGATTAAAGTCCCAAACGGCGACAAAATCGTAGAAGGAATTCTCCGTAATATACGCCAGCTGCTGGAACGTGTTGGTATCGTCCCCCAAGGCCGCCGGCGCACCGTAGGTTTCCTGGCTAGCGCTGCCGGGCGTGCCGTCGGCATTGAAAAACCGTCCATTGACCTTGAAGAACCCGTCATGCCAGACGACGACATAGGTGCCATCGGCTTGCGCCGCGACATCCGGGGATCGCTGATCGCCTGGAAAGCTGAAATTTACCATCGAAAACGCCGACGCGTTGTCGGCATAGGTCCGGGTAATCGCCATGTCTGCCCCCTGCGCGGATGCTTTTGCCCGCGTGTTTTCTCCCCGGTCGGAGCATTCGAGTGTTGCGGCTCAAGCGTCGACGGGGAGGCTTATCAGGAGATCGCGACACCTGCCCGGGCGGCGAAATGTGAACAATCTCCTAATCTAATATGTTGTGATAGACGAATTCGGTGTCGGTTGCGAGATACAAACGCGTACCGCGTCGTCACACGCAGGTGCACTGCAAGACATCTTCAGGGCAATGGGCACAGACTTGCTGTGCTAGAGCAATTCCAGCGAAAGTGGGCACCGTTCGGGCAAGCCGAACCGGGTCCGGAGTTGTGACAAAACAAGTGCTTAGAGCGCTTTTGGTGACTTGGGTTTCACGGTGAGCGCTCTGGCCTGAACAAATCCGGCAGAATACGGACAGACAGACCCGAAGACGCAGGCGGGTGTCTTACCCCCGTGCGAACTTCTTGTATTTGATCCGCTTGGGCATCACAGAGTCCGCGCCCAACCGCTGCTTTTTGTCTTCTTCATAGTCGGCAAAATTGCCTTCAAACCACTCGACATGGCTGTCGCCTTCAAACGCAAGGATGTGGGTCGCCAGACGGTCCAGAAACATCCGGTCGTGGCTGATGATGACAGCGCAGCCGGCGAAATCCTCAAGCGCATCTTCCAGCGCGCCGAGGGTCTCGGTGTCGAGATCGTTGGTCGGCTCATCGAGCAGCAGAACATTGGCGCCGGACCGCAAGAGCTTGGCCATATGCACCCGGTTGCGCTGACCGCCCGACAGCGAGCCGACCTTCTGCTGCTGGTCGCCACCCTTGAAGTTGAAGGCGGACGCATAGGCGCGCGAGTTCACCTCGCGCTTGTTGCCGAGATAGATGATCTCGTCACCGCCGGAAATCTCCTCCCAGACGGTTTTGTTGGCGTCGAGCGCATCGCGCGACTGGTCGACATAGCCTAGCTGCACCGTGTCGCCGAGCTTGATCGCACCATCGTCCGGAGTCTCCTGGCCGGTGATCATGCGAAACAGCGTCGTCTTGCCTGCACCATTGGGACCGATGACGCCGACAATCCCACCGGGCGGGAGCTGGAACGACAGCCCTTCGATCAGGAGCTTGTCGCCGAAGCCCTTCGCGAGCGCATCCGCCTCAATCACCGTGTCGCCGAGCCGCTCGCCAGACGGGATGACGATCTGGGCGGTTTGCGGAGCGCGCTCGTTGTTGCGCTTGACGAGGTCGTCATAGGCCTTGATGCGGGCCTTGGACTTGGTCTGGCGCGCTTTCGGGCTCGATGCGATCCACTCGCGCTCACGGTCGAGGGCGCGCTGGCGGGCGGCTTCCTCGCGACCTTCCTGGGCCAAGCGCTTGGACTTGGCTTCGAGATAGGCCGAATAGTTGCCCTCATACGGGATGCCCCGGCCGCGATCGAGTTCGAGGATCCAGCCCGTGACGTTGTCGAGGAAGTAGCGGTCGTGGGTGATGATCAAGATCGCGCCGGGATAGTTGCGCAAATGGTTTTCCAGCCAGTTGACCGTCTCAGCGTCGAGATGGTTGGTCGGCTCATCAAGCAGCAAGAGGTCTGGCTGTTCCAGCAACAGCCGGCACAGCGCGATGCGGCGGCGCTCACCGCCCGACAGGTTGTCGACCGCAGCATCGCCGGGCGGGCAGCGCAGAGCGTCCATCGCCTGTTCGACCTGCGAGTCTAGGTCCCACAAATTCTGCGCGTCGATGACGTCCTGGAGTTCGGCCGCCTTGGCCGCGTTCTCCTCGGAATAGTCCATCATCAACTCATTATACTGATCGAGGATGGCCTGCTTCTTGGCGACACCGTCCATGACATTGCCGAGAACGTCCTTGGTCTCGTCCAGTTCGGGCTCCTGCGGCAGATAACCGACGGTGGCCCCCTCCGCGACCCAGCCATCGCCGGTGAACTCGGTATCGAGGCCAGCCATGACCTTGAGCAGTGTCGACTTACCCGCACCATTGGGGCCGAGCACGCCGATCTTGGCGTCGGGGTAGAACGACAAGTGGATGTTATCAAGGACCTTCTTGGCCCCATAGGCCTTCGTGAGCCCCTGCATATGATAGATAAACTGCCGCGCCATGATGGGTGGTCTCGCTGATTGCGTCTAACAGATGAACGGCCTGAGCAATGGCCGCGCCGAAGGGTCGGGAAAGTGCCGAACTTCTAGCGAAGCCGGCCGGCCGGGGCAACATGTGGTGCCGGCCGCGACATCAAGTGCCGGCCTGCCGTGTTGCCCGACAGAAAATTAGCCGGCTCTTATGCCACACTCCCGTCATGCGGGTAATTTCGCAGAACTGGCATCAAGACACGTTAGTCACCCAATCTGAAGTTGTCCGGATCGCGGATCGCAGGTGATGAAATCGCATGTGTGGGGCGTGTCATGAGTGAGTTCGATGCCGTCATCAATCTTGGCGATCTGGATTAGACAACCGGCTTCAAGCTCAATGGCGAGAACGGGGTCTTTACGGGCGCATCGGTATCGTCGGCCGGCGATGTCAATGGCGGCGGGTATGACGATCTGATCGTCGGTGCCGCAGCTGTTGGCCTCGCTAACGACGCAGAAGCCAGTTAAATTGTCTTCGGCCGGGCCTCGAGCTTTCCCTCCGACATCATGGCGAGGCTGGCAACGACGACCTGTTCGGCGGCAGCGGCGCCGACGATCTGCGCGGCGACGGCGGCGATGACATTCTGCGCGGCGAAAATGGCCGCGACCTATTGACGGGCGCAGCAGGCTCTGACCGGTTCGACTTCAACAGACCCTCCGAGTCCGGCACAGGGGGAGATGGCGACCGTATCATCGACCTTGGTGCGCTGGTTGAGGGACGGATCAACTTCCGCGGCGATCGGACCTTCCAGGCCGGGCGGGAAAACCAGTTGATCACCGTCGAGCGTGGTGATGACATCCGCGTTCGGATCGATTTCGACGGAGATCGGCCGTCAGATTTCGATATCGATGTGCTCGATGTTGGTGCCCTTCGGGACGGAGATTTTTTGCTATAAATCTGCTATCGGTGACCTAATAGACAGGCGTCTCCGAACCAGAAAACGATTATGGCACCGCAAGCAGCAACACCGTCGCCATCCCCTAAGCTGCACCTCGCCCGAGAAAAAACGCCTGCCGCAGGTATCGGACATGCAGCCGTTTATCTGATGTCAGATCCGGTGTTTTCGCGTCTGCGGTTTGGTCAATTGACCCGGTTGCTGACCGGGCAAGCAAATCGCGGCCATTATCTTTTTGTCATGGACGGCCCGCGCATCGTTGGCTTTGCTGGCTGGGCCCTGACCTCGCACGATATCGCAGAGCGCTGGCTGGCCAACGATCTAGCTCACGACATTGACGGCACGGACGGCCCAGCCTGCACAATCAATATCTGGAAAGCGGACACTGGCCCCGTGAACACGGCAATCGTGCGCGGCTTACGTATGTCACTGCCAAAGCAAACGACTCTTTATGCCCGCCGCTTCTATCCGGATGGAACGATCCGGCCGGTGCGGTTACCAGTCGCGCGCATTGTCTCGCGCACGCATGCAGGAGCGAAAACGTGAACCGATTTCGTCGAGCATACCCCCGATCAACACAAAAAAAAGACGTAATTCCCCGTCACGTGGTGACATCTCACCGATTGCAGGGTTTACAATAATCCACACGGACACAAACCAAACGTCAGTGCCAGGAGATCATCATGTCCATACTTGACGCAAGCGGAGCCACCGAAGGCTTAAACATGCTCGACGGCAACCGGATCGCCTTCGATCAGCAAGATCCCGGTGGCGTGAATTCAGCCGTACAGTACTCTTGGCTCACACCTTTTGACGACGACGTTCAAGTAACGGGAAGCGGGATCACCTTCGCTGGCGGGGAGCCAACAGGTGGCACTGTCACCGAAATGGACATCGACCTAGGCGACAACAATTTCAGCAACCCCGACGTCACAATCACCAACATCCCTAATGCAGACTTGGTGACAATGACGACAGGCTCGCCGTTTGATTTGCTCAATGAGGTGTTCAGCAGCAATGACAGCCTGACGGGCAGCGACTTCAACGACAATTTGAAGGGCCTTGGTGGCAACGATACCTTTATTGGCAGCGACGGTGACGACACGCTTAGCGGTGGTGGTGGCAACGATACCTTCCGCTACATCGACGGTCAGGGCGCCGATGAAGGCGAAACAATCAACGGCGATTCAGGTACGGATATACTGCAGGTCCAAACCAGCAACAACAGCGATGTTTTCGATTTTCGCGGGTTCGATGCGAACTCGATTGAAGAGATCGAGTTCAATGCCGATGGCGCAAACAGAGACAAAACAATACAACTTGGCGCTGGAGAATTTACATCGAACACGGAATTCGCAACCGATCTCGTGATCGATGGCAATGACAATGCCGGTGCTGTGGATCTCATTGAGATTTACTTCAACGACCCCGGAGACAGCAGCCCAATATCACTCGACATATCTGGCTGGGTCTTCGATGACTGGGGCAGCACCGCCTCGACAGATGCTGGCCAGGCTGAGACCATCAGGATTGTTGGCGACAGTGACGCGGAAACCGTTGTCGGCTCAAGCGAGATCGATGTCATGCGTGGCCGTGGCGGCGACGATGACTTGAGCGGCAATGGCGGCAAGGATGACCTGCGCGGCGGCGATGGGGGAGACGATATTCGCGGCGGTGACGGTGGCGACACGCTGAGAGGCGACAAAGGCAAAGACGATTTGCGCGGCGACCAAGGAAGTGACGACCTACGCGGCGGTGACGGCGGTGACACTCTGAGAGGCGGCAAGGGCAGCGACGAATTGCGCGGCAATGACGGCAAGGACTCGCTTCGCGGCGGTGACGGTGATGATACCCTGAATGGAGGAGGAGAGGACGATGTTGTCCGGGGAGACGCTGGCAAGGATATCCTTACTGGCGGAAATGGTTCGGATACCTTCGACTTCAACGCCCCTTCGGACTCAGGCAAAGGTGGCAGCAACGCCGACGATATCACGGACTTCAAGAAATCCGAGGACGATGTCATTGATCTGAAGGGCTTGGTCCCAGGCAAGATCACCTTCCGCGGTGATAAGAACTTCAAGCAGGGCGAGACCAACCAGCTCATCCTTGTCGATACTGGCGATGATGTCCGCGTCCGGATCGATTTCGACGGCGATCAGGACTCAGACTTCGACATAGACGTTCTCGACATTAATAATCTGCGGGAGGTGGACTTCCTACTGTAGCTGTCCGAGAGACCCTACGCGTCATATTCGGATTGCCCGCTGCGGGACTGTGACGAAGCTTTTCGTCAGATGCAGACTGTCTCGCAGCGGCAGTCCATAAACAATGCGCAACGCAATATTGCCTTTGGTGCTGTCAACACGCTATTTCGATCCCATATCTGGCGCTGGATGAGACAGGCGCTGAGCGGAACGAGGTTCAGGATGACGGCTTTGAAGATCGCGCGTCTCATGATGGTACTGAGCACGGCAGTAGTGGTTGCTTTCGTGAGTATGACCGCCCTGCCTGGGCATGCTCTGGCTCAAGACGCAGAAATCGTCACAGGATCAGATCAGGACCGGATCGCCGAGCTTCTGCGGGGAGACGGCGCGAGCGTCGAAAGCGAAGTGGTGGGCGGCTTCGACAGTTTCTACATTCAAGATGACGGTTTGATCTACCAAATACTGTTCCTGCGCTGCGATCCCGGACCGTGTCGTATGGTGCAGTTGCGGACACGCTTTGTGGACGGCGCATTGACGGCCTCGCAGGCCAACGAATGGAACGTCTTGACGTCGTTCGCCCGCGCATTGATCAGCCCGGAAGGTATACCTGAACTGCGCATGGACATTATGATGGGTGCAGGCGTGCCGGAGGATGTGTTTCTCGAAAATCTCGCCAACTGGTATGCACTGATCCCGCTTTATGCCCAGTTCATCTCCACCGGCACAAATCCATTTCTACAGCAATCGCAGTAGGTGGGGACGAATCCCTGCCCAAGTCTCAGCCGGACGTTCCCGCTTGAACCATGGCATCCTCGATTGCATCGACGACCGCTTTGGCATCAGGGAACCGGCCATCCCCGCCGAGCAGGCTGACATAGCCCGACCCGCGCGGGCGAACGAGGTTCGGCCGCGTCGGTCCGAAGATCGACACCAAAGGCCGTTCTAATGCGGCTGCGAGATGTGCAAGGCCGGTATCGACAGACACGACCAGATCAGCACCGGCGATAACACGCGCAAGCGCATCAAGCGCCATGCGCGGCAAAACAACCGTTTCCGACCGGCCCTCGGTAAGCAACAAACTGCGCTCATGCTCGGCGTCCGTGCCCCAAGGCAGGACTGGGATTAAGCCGCGGTCAGCGACATGGCTGATGATATGGCGCCAATGGGCGTCGGGCCAAAGTTTTCGCGGCTGCGCCGTACCGTGCAGCACGATGGCATAACGCTCGCCTCGCGCTAATGCAGCCGGCTGTTTGGCGGAGACAGTCGACAACCCGTAGGACCATGCCTCGCTGAGTGGATAGCCGAGCGCAGCGGCCACGAGCGCCCGGTTGCGATCGATAGCGTGCTGGCTACGGGTCACGATGTGACGGTGCTGGTAAAACAAGCTCGATAGGGGCTCGCGCGCTGACCGCCAGTCATAGCCATGTCGCGGGCCTCTCGCCATCCGCGCAAACAAAGCACTCTTCAAAAGTCCCTGCGTGTCGATGATCGCATCAAAGGCCTGGCCGCCGAGGTGTGATCGTATGGCACCAATCTCATGCCAGGTTGTCGAGTTGACGAGACCGCGTCGCCAGCGGCGCATGGCGACGGGAATGCAAACATCCACCCCAGGATGCAACCTAACAAGTGGCGCGAAACCCTCCTCGATGACCCAGGTTACATTGAAGTCCGGCCGCGCCGCGCGCATGTCGGCGATCGCGGGCATCATGTGCACGACGTCACCGAGCGACGATGTCTTGACGATGAGGCTGCGGGGCATAGCTGCGCCTGGTAGGCAAAAGAGGTCGGAGGTCTGCGCTCGGATGCACCATGGACCGGCCCGCGTCAAACCACGGCCCGTCCGTCATCCAATCGTCATGTCGATCGGCAACATGTCGAGCCGGGAGGATCGTCATGTTGACGCGTGATGTCTACGACCTTGCCGTTGTCGGAGCGGGCATTGTCGGGCTTGCACATGCGCTGGCTGCGGCCCGTCTCGGCAAACGCGTGGTCGTGTTCGAGCGTGACCTGGAAGCCGTTGGCGCGTCCATCCGAAATTTCGGCTTTGTGACTGTTACAGGACAGCCAGGGGGCGAAACGTGGCGACGCGCGCGACGGAGTCGGGACGTGTGGCGCGAGATCGCAGCTCTTGCCGGAATCACGATCGAGCATGAGGGCCTGACCGTTGTCGCCCGCCGGCCGGAAGCGCGCGCCGTGTTGGAAGCCTTTCTCGACACAAGTATGGCCGAAGGGTGCATGTTGCTGACGCCCCAAGAAGCGATCAGGCATGTGCCAAGCTTGGCGGCTGAGAGCATCTCGGCGGCTCTTTATAGCCCGCATGAGATGCGCGTTGAATCGCGCACCGCCCTGCCCCGTCTGGCCCGGCTTCTCGCCGAGCGCTTTGGGGTGACCTTCCACTACGGCAAAGCCGTTCAGGCCGTTTCACCACCTAAGATCACGACGTCACGCGGACAGGTTGAGGCGTCACGAGTGGTTGTCTGCCCCGGGGATGACTTCGTGACTCTGTTTCCGGAGATCGCGGCGCAGCACAGACTGACCCGGTGCCAATTGCAGATGATGCGGCTCGTTCCCGCCGATGCCGGCTTCACGCTTGGAACCGCCGTGATGTCCGACCTAGGCCTGGTCCGCTATGGTGGCTATGCGGCGCTGCCCGAAGCCGCGGCCCTCCGAGACAGACTCCAACAGGAACAGCCAGAACATCTGCAACACGGCATTCACCTGATCATGGTGCAGTCGACCGATGGCAGTCTGGTCGTCGGCGATAGTCATCTTTATGCCGAGACGCCGCCGCCCTTCAGCTCCGAACGGATCGATACTCTGATCCTTGAAGAGGCCACGGCCGTCCTCAACTTACCGGACTACCATATAGACGAACGCTGGACGGGCACCTATGCCAGCAGTCCCGACGCCATGGCGGTGATCGACGAGCCTGCTCAGGATGTGAAGCTCGTCTATATCACCAGCGGCACCGGCGCCTCAACGGCGTTCGCGATTGCCGAAGAGGTCGTCACGAGCCTGTTCGACACGCCAATTCCGGCGCTCGAAAAGGTCTTGTAACGCAGCAAAACGCAAGGATAGAGACCATGCACCTGGAGGCTGTCGTCTTCGACTGGGCTGGCACGATGATCGACTTCGGTTCGTGCGCCCCGATGGACGCGTTCGTGCAAGTCTTCAAGGAGTTCGGGATCGCCATCACCGTCGACCAGGCGCGTGGGCCCATGGGCTTGCCGAAATGGGACCATATTCATGCGCTTCTGGCCGATCCTGCCATCGCCTCGGCCTGGCAGGCACGCCATGGCTCAGCGCCGACCGACGCAGACACGACCCGCATTTATGATGTCTTCGTGCCGCTCAATGCACGCGTGGTGACCGACTATGCTGATCTCGTGCCGGGCGCGGCGGAGATGGTCGCGACCTTGCGTTCGCGCGGGTTAAAGATCGGCTCGACGACGGGATACACACGCGAGATCATGGCCAAGGTCCTGCCGCTTGCCGCAAATCAAGGTTATGCCCCCGACAATCTCGTGTGCGCCGGCGACCTGCCGGCCGGCCGGCCCGGACCGGCAATGATGTATCGCACCTTCCTGGATCTCGGCACGGGCTCGCCTTGGACCGTCGTCAAGGTCGACGACACTGAGCCTGGCATCGCAGAAGGCCTGGCCGCCGGCTGTTGGACCGTTGGTGTCAGCCTGTCGGGCAATACGGTCGGCCTGTCAGCCGAGGAGGTGTCCGCCCTATCCGACGATGCCCATACCAAAGCGCGCCGGAAGGGAGACGCTGTTCTGAAACGCTGCGGCGCACACTATGTCATCGGCACAGTCGCCGACCTTTTGCCCGTGCTCGATGAGATCGAAGGACGCGTAGCGCGAGGGGAGCGGCCATAATGGCGACGTCATAGGGTCTGACATCATCTGGACAACACGCAATGCAGACCAAAACGCCCCGTTCTGAGCGATGGTCCGTCCTCTTGGACCCAAGACCAAACACACTTTCCGTGATGGGGGTCGGCTCCTAAGCCCGTATAAGGGCTGTGTCTTCGGAGGCCAAAGCAGCAGTACCTGCATCTCGACTGGGAGCAACACCGAATTTTCTGCTGTAGTCGCGACTAAAATGCGTTGGGCTTTCATAACCGACGGTGTAGGCGGCTTGAGAAACCGTATGGTGCTGTCCCGTCAACAAGGCGCGCGCCTCGATCAGACGAAGATCCTTTTGATATTGCAGCGGTGTCGTGCCCGTGATCGCCCTGAAATGCTCATGAAAGGACGACGCACTCATGCCTGCGACCTTCGCCAGGTTCGGGACCGTCAACGGCGATCGAAACTCGGTTCTCAATAGCTTGATCGCTTGGGCGATCCGACTGGCATGGCTGTCCGCGATCAGGAGATGTCGCAGCATCTGACCAATCGACGACAAGAGAAGCCGGTAATGGATTTCCCGCAAGGTCGCAGGCCCCAGCACCCTCGCGTCCAAGGGGCTGTCCATGAACTCCAGATACCGGACCAGCGGCGCAAGCCAGGCCTGCTCTGCCCGCCCCTTGGAAAGAGGCCGGACGCGGATGTCCGGCATCCATGCCTCGGCAAGTTGGTCGTTAAGGCTGCGCGCCAATCGCAAATCAAGCGATAGGATCAGTGCAAGATAAGGCTCCTGAGGGGTCGCCTTGGTGATACGTGACACGACAGGCAGATCGTGGCTGACCAGCAGGGCATCGCCAGGCCGAAGGTCCGCTGCCTGATCCCCTATGGACGTGACTTTACCACCTTGAAGGATCAGGCATATGACAGGCTCATATATTGCGGCCTCGATGTCACTCGGAGCATCTCGCCGGAAAACGGACAGACCAGGCAATTCTTGGTTTTTTTCCTGCTTATCAGCATGGTATCGGCTGGATAGATCAACAAGATACGCGAGGTTCATACACTTCTCCTTGTCCTAAGAGCCTATCAAGACGTTGGCATCCTAGATAGCAGAGACTTCGGAAATCTGGAGAAACAGGCAGATCTGACGGAGGATTTGGCAGGCACGTAGTGGCGTGTTCGGCTATCCGTGGTCCCAACACGCATCATCCGAAAATTGAGAACACCACATGTCATCTATCCAGTCTCAATCGCTCGATCTTACGTCGCACAACACACGATATGAGGCGATCGATCCGAGATCGACGCTAGCCAATAGCGCGCATGACAAGGTCATTTTCATTTCAGGTGCATCGAGGGGGATTGGCCAGGCCACAGCCGTTGCCTTCGCCGAAGCGGGCGCTAAAGCAGTCTATCTCACGGCAAGGTCGGGGCACGCACTCGAAGAGACACAGGACTTGGTGACCCGGGCCAATCCGGATACGCGCTGCGTCTATTCAACCTGTGACGTTACCAGTGCAGCGCAGGTCGCGGCCGCGGTCGAGGACTGCGTGGCGCGGTTCGGCGGGATTGACGCTGCGGATGCGAATGCCGGCTATCTCGGACCGTGGAGCAAAATCGGCGAGTCTGACCCCGAGGGTTGGTGGCACAACTGGGAGGTGAATGTACGAGGTGTGTATCACGTCACCCGCTTCACGCTGCCGCATCTCATCACCTCGGCAAAACAGCGCGCTACGGAAGGACGCAGCAGCGGCCATCTGATCTTGCTGTCGTCGATCGGCGCGCAACTCTTGATGCCGGGTGCCTCCGACTATCAGACCTCGAAACACGCCATCAACCGGTTGTGCGAGTTCGTTCAGTCCGATCACAACGAGGATGGAATCAAGTGCTTTGCCATCCATCCCGGCGGCGTTTCGACAGACCTCGGCCGCAACATGCCGGAAGCGATGCATGCCTATCTCGTAGATCACCCGGAATTGGCGGCTGGCTTCATCGTGTGGCTTTGTTCAGGCAAGGCAGACTGGGCAAAGGGCCGGTATCTGAGCGCCAACTGGGATGTCGATGAACTCGTGGCGCTCAAGGACACGATTGTGCGTGACGATCTCTTGGTGAACCGCCTGCGCGCGACGGCGTGATGCCTGCAGCAATGCGTCCCCTGACGAAGACATCGTGGCGACGGGGCAGTTAGCGGTTTCGTTTGACGTTACCCCATCCTTCTCTCTAGAAAGATCCTACGGACATTTCCGGATAAGACCGTATACGTCTTAAAACGGCATCTGGAATGAGCCGCGAGGGATCAGCGACCGCCCGAAGGGCGGCCAGGGAGATATACATGACAACACGCCGTACTCTGTTTTCGACGCTCATCGCCGGAACGGCAGCGCTTGCGCTGGCCACGGCAGCCCCCGTCGCACCGGCCAAGGCCCAGGACGCGCAGGACTATCTGCTGACGACGGCCTCCACCGGCGGCACCTACTATCCGGTCGGTGTTGCCATTGCCACGCTGATCAAGGTCAAGCTGCAACCGGGCATGGGCATCAATATGAGCGCCATCAACTCGGCCGGCTCGGGTGAGAACATCAAGCTTCTCCGTGACAATGAAGCCCAGTTCGCCATCGTCCAGGGGCTGTTCGGCGCCTATGCCGCGACCGGCACCGGGCCTCTCGAAGCTGATGGCGTGCAGGAAGGTCTCAGCTCGATCACCATGTTGTGGCCGAATGTCGAGCACTTCATCGTCCGCAACGAGTATGTCGACACCGGCACCATCTCCGACTTCATGGCGCTTGAGGGCGAGCAGGTCTCGCTCGGTCGCCAGAATTCAGGGACCATCGGCTCGAACCGGACCATTCTCGGCAATCTCGGCGTCGATGACATGGATGCTTATTTCGAGCTGGTTTTCATGGGCTATGGACCGTCGGCAGAAGCGCTGCAAAACGGACAGATCCAGGCCATGTCAACGCCGGCCGGTGATCCGGTTGGGGCCGTCACAAACGCATTTGCCGCGATGGGCGATGAGATCACCCTGCTTGAGTTCACCGATGAGCAGGCCGCCGCTGCGAACGGCGATTTCAACGAACTCTGGGTGCCTTACGTCATCGAAGGCGGCACATACCCAGGCGTCGACGACGACGTGAACACCATCGCCCAGCCGAATTTCCTTGCCGTGCGCAGCGATCTGCCCGAGGAGACGATCTACCAGATCACCAAAACGATCTACGAAAACCTCGGCTTCCTGCAGGGCATCCACCCGGCGACCAATGCCATGGCGCTTGAAAACGCCATCAACGGCCTGCCATTGCCGCTGCATCCCGGCGCCATCCGCTACTATGAGGAAGCCGGCGTCGAGATCCCCGACCGGCTGCGGCCGTAACAGGGTAGGCGCAACCGGTCGAGTTGACGCCGCGTGACCCAGGATCCCAAGACCGGGCCGGAGCCAGCCTCCGGCCCATCCGTTTCCACCGAAGCCGTTCCGAACACGAACGCTCCAGCGCTGGATCCCGCGCGTACGGGCTCCGTTCATGTCGATGTCATGGCCGACACCGATTCAGGCGTCCGGAGCATGGACGGCGGTTTCGGCAAGCTGATCTACTGGGTATGCATCGCGATCTCGCTGTTTCACATCTATGCAAACTATGTCGGGACACTGCCGCAGTTTCTGTTCACCGGCATCCACTTCGCCGGGTTCGTTCTGCTCTGCGCGCTGCGCTTTCCTATGGTTCGCGCCGCGTCGGAGCGCGGCAAACGCACGGTGCTCATACTTGATGTCGCGCTCGGCCTGATCGCGGCGTCCGCCGTCATCGGTATCATCCTGTCCGAAGGCGCGATCTATGATCGTGGCGTGCGGCTCGCAAACCATGAATGGGTCATGGCGCTGATCGCGATTGTAGCAGCCATCGAATTTACCCGACGGACGACTGGGCTGATCATCCCAATCCTGATCGTTCTGTCGCTCAGCTATGTCGCCTGGTGGGGCGGTGAGATTTCGGGCGTGTTCCGCTTCGCCGGCCTTTCGGTCGAGACAATCGTGTTCCGCTCGATCTTCGCTGACGAAGGCATGTTCGGCATCATTGCGCGGATCTCGGCCACATTCGTCTTCATGTTCATCTTGTTCGGCGCGTTTCTGGTGCGGTCTGGCGCGGGCGACTTCATCATCGACATTGCGCGCGCCGCCGCCGGCCGCATCATCGGCGGCCCCGGTTACGTCGCAGTGTTTTCCTCGGGCCTGACGGGCACGATCTCAGGCTCCGCCGTTGCCAACACCGTTTCGACCGGCGTCATCACGATCCCGCTGATGAAACGGTCAGGCTTTCCGCCGCGCTTTGCTGCCGGCGTCGAGGCTGCGTCCTCCACCGGCGGCCAGTTGATGCCGCCGATCATGGGGGCCGGCGCCTTCGTCATGGCGAGCTACACCCAAGTTCCCTATCTCGACATCGTCGGGGTCGCGCTGGCACCAGCGCTTGTCTACTTCCTCTCGGTCGCTTTTTTCGTGCGCATCGAAGCGAAGAAGCAGAACCTCCTACCGACCGAGGAAGCGCAAGAAAGCGTTTGGACAATCCTCAAACGTGGTGGACCGGCCTTCCTGATCCCGATCGCGACGCTGATCGGCCTTCTGATCTATGGCTTCACGCCGACCTATTCCGCCTTCTGGGCCATTCTGTCGGTCATCGTGGCGAGCTGGCTGACACCGAACAAGATGGGTCCGCGTGCGATCCTCGATGCGCTGGCGCTGGGTGCGCGCAACATGATCATGACCGGCATCCTGCTCGTGGCGGTCGGGCTGATTGTCAATGTCATCGCGATGACAGGGATCGGCAATACGTTCTCGCTGATGATCGCCGACTGGGCCGGCGGCAATCTGCTGCTCGCGATCACGCTGATCGCGCTGGCCTCCCTCGTCCTCGGCATGGGTCTACCGGTGACGGCAGCCTATATCGTGTTGGCGACGCTATCCGCACCGGCGCTGCACATTCTGATCCAGAACAGTCATCTGGTGAGCGCGATCGCAGCCGGCGAAATTGCCGAGAGCGCCCGGATGACGCTGATGATCGTCGATCCGAGCCTCCCCGAGCGGCTGATGAACCCGATGTCTTATGCGGAGGCCCGCGAGGTCCTGGCCGCAATTCCGCAAGACATCCGCAACCTGATGTATGGTCAGACGCTCGATCCGGTTGTGATCACGGCAGCGCTCTTATCGGCGCATATGATCATCTTCTGGCTGTCGCAGGATTCCAACGTCACACCACCTGTTTGCTTGACGGCGTTCGCGGCGGCGGCGATTGCCAAAACGCCGCCCATGTCGACCGGCGTCGTTGCCTGGAAGCTCGCCAAGGGGCTTTATCTCGTGCCGATCCTGATGGCCTATACGAACTTCATCGGCGGCACGCCGACCGAGGTTCTAACCATTTTCGTGATCGCGGTGATCGGCGTCTACGCCCTCGGCGCGACGCTTGAAGGGCATATGGAAACACCGCTTAATTGGCCGCTCCGCATCCTGACCGGTGTCGGCGGTGTCATGCTCGTCTGGCCCGACACACCGATGCTCGAGATCGCCGGTGGCGCGATCGTTTTGTCGATCCTCGCCTGGTCGATCTGGCAGGACCGGCGCGGGCGCAAGGCCACCCTGGCGTAGCAACGCCCTACGGCTGGAGCATCATGCGTTTGGACTGAAGCCTTTTTCGCAGACATCCGAATGCACATAGATGCCGCGTCCAAGATGTCAGAGCAGGAAATCACTCTTTCCTAGGCGGCCGACTCCCTCGATGTCGATTGCAAAATCGATGCTGCGATCGCCGTCGAAGTCGATCTCGACGCGGATGCCGTCTCCGGTGTCTTCCAGACGCAACTGCTTCTTGTTGCCGAGCAGGAACGGGCTGTCGCCCGCGAAGTCGAGCTTGCCCTTGACGAGATCGCGCAGGTCGATCTTGTCCTTCTGCGTGCGCGAGAAATCCTTAATGTCGTCTATGCTCTTGTCGGTCGTGCCGGAGTGATCCTTGCGGTTGAAGTCGAACAGGTCGCGGCCCCTGCCGCCCGACAGGATGTCCTTGCCGCGTCCGCCGTTGAGAACGTCATCGCCGCCCTGGCCGATGAGGCGATCGTCGCCCTGGCCGCCGCGCATCTCGTCATCGCCCTTGCCGCCATACAACGTGTCGTCACCCGACCCGGCGCGCAGGATGTCGCCGCCGTCGCCGCCGGTCAGGCTGTCCTGCCCGGATCTGCCGAGCAAAACATCCCCGCCCCGGCCGCCCGACAGCACGTCATCGCCACCCCCGCCAGTCAGCTCGTCCTGGCCTGACTCGCCGGAGAGCGCATCATCGCCGCCACCGCCGCGCAAGGTGTCGCCGCCGCGACCGCCATCGAGCGTGTCCGCGCCCTTGCGGCCAGCCAGGACATCGTCGCCGCCACCGCCGATCAGCTGATCCAATCCGCTGCCGCCCTTCAGCATGTCGTTGCCGCCACGGCCATCGAGGACATTGTCCCCGCCCTTGCCCCTGAGGCGGTTGGCACCGGAATTACCGTCGATCTCGTTGCCGGACCGGTTGCCCGTGCCGTCGAGATCATCCGTCCCGGTCAGTGTCAGGTGTTCGACATCCGATCCAAGCGCAAAGGAGACGGACGCCTTGACCGTGTCGGTGCCCTGATCAGACCCCTCGATGACGCGGTCGCCTGTGTCATCCACCATATAGCGGTCATTGCCCACGCCGCCGCGCATCGTGTCAGCACCAGAGCCGCCATCCAGCCTGTCATCACCGTCAGCGCCGCGCAGATCATCATCACCGGCATGCCCCAAGATCGTGTTGTGGCCGGAATTGCCATCGATCCGGTTGGCGAGAGCGTTACCGGTACCGGTCAGACTGTCGGTGCCGGTCAGACGCAGGTTCTCGACATGCGATCCAAGCGTGAAGGAGAAGTCCGCCTGGACCGTATCGGTGCCTTCACCTGCTTTTTCGGTGACAGTATCCCACGCATCCACGACATAGGTGTCATTTCCGAGGCCACCCTTCAGTACGTCAATGCCGGAACTGCCATCGAGCCTGTCGTCGCCGGTGCCGCCATCGAGCTTGTCAGCTCCCGTGCCACCTTCGAGCTCATCGTCACCATCTGCGCCATACAGCCAGTCGTCACCGCCCATGCCACGCAGTGTGTCGCCAAACGCGCCGCCGCGGATCGTCTGGTCGCCCGCAGCACCGTCGCGGACGACGCTCGTGGTCGGCGCGCGGCCATAGATGACGTAGGACGCCCCGGACTTTGTGCCATTGGGATCGGCATACAGAGCGCCAATAATGATGTCGCTGAAGCCGTCGCCATTGATGTCGCCAGCTGACACCGACGTGCCGCTCTCATCGTCAGCGGTCTCACCATTGATCCTGAACCCATTGCTGCCACCCAGAGACGATAGATCCAGCGCATCGGCAAATCCGCCCGATTGGCCGAACACGACATAGCTCGCGCCGGCCAAAGTATTGCCGTTCGCTTCTGCTGCAGGAGCGCCGATGAGCACATCGTCAAAACCGTCGCCATTGACATCGCCGGCCGAAGACACCGAGTAGCCGCTTGCGCTGCCGGCAGTCTCGCCATTGATCCTGAAGCCGTTGCCGCCGTCCAGTGACGACAGATCCAACGCATCGGCAAACCCACCCGACTTGCCAAACACGACATAGCTCGCACCGGCTTGGTCCTGGCCATTGGGATCGGCGAACCGGACACCAATGATTACATCATCGAAGCCATCGCCATTGACATCACCCGCCGACGACACCGAATCTCCGCTGCGGTCGTCCGCGCTCTCACCATCGACCCTGAACCCGTTGCCGCCGTCGAGAGACGACAGCTCCAGCACATCGGCAAACCCGCCGGCCTGGCCGAACACGACATAGCTCGCGCCGGCGAAAGTATTGCCGTTCGCTTCTGCTGTAGGCGCGCTGATGAGGATGTCATCAACGCCATCGCCATTGACGTCACCCGCCGACGATACGGAATAGCTGCTCCGGTCGTTCGTATTCTCACCATTGATCCGGAACCCGTTGCCGCCATCCAGAGACGATAACTCCAGCACATCGGCGAACCCATCCGACGTGCCGAATACGACATAGCTCGACCCCGCCAAGAGCACGCCATTCGGATCGGCGCCGAACGCACTTATGATCAGGTCGTCGATCCCGTCACCATTGACGTCACCCGCCGATGACACCATCCTGCCGCTCAAGTCATTGGGGTTCTCGCCATTAATCCTGAAGCCATTACCGCCATCGAGCGACGACAGCTCCAGCACATCGGCAAACCCGGCCGACGTGCCGAACACGACATAGCTCGATCCCGCTGAGGCCACGCCATTCGGATCGGCAAATGGCGCACCGATG
>JBCBSK010000014.1:0-34698 GCA_039819185.1 Pseudomonadota bacterium
TGAAATCGTCCAGCGTTTCCGGGCGAAGCGACGCGCTCTCGTCCTCGGGCTTGGGCTCGGCGGAAATCAGGCGGTCAGTCATGGCCGGCTCCGGATTGGAGCCGGTTGGGGTCGATCAGCTTGAGACGGCGGAACAGAAGTTGGAATACCAGTGCCACAAACGGCGTTAGCAGAAGAGCGGGGACTCCGATTAAAAAAAGGGCAACCACTATTGGCGGAGAATTAGAAGAGGAATTTAAAGTAAAAATATATAAAATAATAATAATACAAAAAAATATTACAATAAACAACGCTTTAAAAGCCGAAATGAAACTAAAAAACCCTCTCCGCACTGTCAGTGCGCACCAAAAAACCCCTGTTAACCCGGTAGGGATGAGGCCATAGGTATAGGCAAAAGACAAGACGGCAAAAGAAAATACTAGTTCGTCTAGCGATGCGCTACGATGCGCGACTATCACCCTGAACAACATTAGGCCGGCATTGAACAACAACAGCGTGACCAGTGGACCCAGGACAACCGTCAGCAGCAGAACGGCGATGCCCTGCTGCCAATAGCGTTCCCGCGCCGCCGTCATCGCGCCAGTTCCTTCAGCCCAAGCCGGATCAATGTTTCGGCACTCGGCGCATCTCCCGCAGCCTTGGCGGCCGCCTGGATGGCGAGGCCGGCCTCCGTCTGGCCATAGCCGAGATTGACCAGCGCGGAGACGGCATCCGCCGCGGGGCTGGCGGCCTCATTGGCCAATGCCGCGCCGAGGCCAGTTGCGGGGGCGGCTACACCTGCCATGGCAGGTGCTTTGTCCTTGAGTTCCGAGACGATGCGCTGGGCGACCTTGGGACCGACGCCCTGAGCGCGCGCGACCATCGCCTTGTCCTGCATTGCGACCGCTGATGCGAGATCGCCAGCAGACAACGTGGACAGAATGGCCAATGCCACTTTCGCGCCGACGCCCTGGACGGTGTTCAAGAGCCGGAACCAGTCACGCTCGGCATCGGATTGAAAGCCGAACAGACGGATCATATCCTCGCGGACATGGGTTTCGATGGCGAGCGATATGGCCTCGCCGTCCGACGGCACGCTTGAGAGCGTCCGCGCCGAACAGAACACGACATAGCCGACGCCCTGGCAATCGACGATGACCCAGTCCTCGCCGCGGGAGTCAAGCCGGCCGGAGAGCTTGCCAATCATGACGCACGCTCCAGGACAGCCTTCGCCCCGCGATGGTGGGCGTGGCAGATCGCGACGGCCAGCGCATCGGCCGCATCATCGGTGTCGAAGGTCGCGCGCGGCAAGAGCATCGAGACCATAGCCCGGATCTGGCGCTTTTCGGCATGGCCGGCCCCGACCACCGCCTTCTTGATGGCGTTAGGCGCGTATTCGCCGATGGCAAGCCCTGCCTGCGATGGCACAAGCAACGCAATGCCACGGGCATGGCCAAGCTTCAGCGTGGCCTCGGCATCCTTGTTGACGAAGGTCTGCTCGACGGCCGCTTCGTCGGGGGACATGTCGCGCAAAACCGCCGCCAGACCTTCATGGAGTTGCAGCAGACGGTCGCCGAGCGATGCTTTGGCCTCAGACAAAACACATCCAGAGGCGATGAAGTGCAGGCTGGCGCCATCCTGCTCGATGGCTCCCCAGCCCGTACGCCTGAGGCCTGGGTCGATGCCCAATATCCGAATCGCACGCCGTGTCATGGATCATCGATAGCGCCGCAGGTCAAAGCTGACCAGCAGTAACGCATAGCTGGCCCGCAAAGACGCATTCCACAGCCAGACGAAACGCTGTAGTGTCTTCGCTTCCATACTACTCACTTGCTCTCATGTCCTGGCTGACCGAATTCACCGCGACCGATCCCGCGACGCTATTGCTATTGGCGCTGGCAGCGCTTGTGGCAGGCGTCGTGCGCGGATTTTCAGGCTTTGGTGCAGGCATGATCTTCATGCCCGCGGCAGCGGCGCTGGTCGGCCCGCATGCGGCTGTCGGCATGTTCGCCCTGACCGATTCGCTGCTCACGCTGCCGCTGGTGCGCAATGCACTCCGTCACTATCGCCCTGCTACCGTCGTGCCACTGACGATCACGGCGGTCATGACCATCCCGCTTGGCGCCTATGTCCTGCTCGTCGTCGATGCGATTTCGGTGCGCTGGCTGCTGGCAATCATCATCTTCTGTCTGCTCGGGCTTCTGATCTCGGGTTGGCGCTACCATGGCACACCGAAGACCGTCGCGTCCCTCGGCCTCGGCGCTGTGACCGGAACGCTGTCTGGCATCAGCCAGGTGTCTGGGCCACCTGTCGTTGCCTACTGGCTAGCAGGACCGGATGGGCCGCAGATCGTGCGTGCCAATCTGATCGTCTTCTTCGCGATTACCGGCCTGGTAGGCATTTTGACGTATTTCCTAACCGGCGTCCTGGACAGCCGGGCCTTCGCGCTGTTCTGCATCATGGGACCGGTCTATGCGTTCGCGCTGTGGCTTGGCGCACGTGGTTTCGGGTCGACGTTGTTCGGCCAGTTCAGCGAGCGCACCTATCGCGGCTTGGCTTACGCGCTGATCCTGTTTGCGGTGATCACAAGCCTGCCCGCGCTGGACCCTTGGCTTAGGCCACAGGCCTAGGATCAGGGTCTCAAAGCGCCGCCCTGCGCCATTTCAAGCACCTGAAAATCATTCGTTTTCAGCGCATTCCCATCAGATCTGACGGCTTGAATGTCGGTCTCGAGAGTATCCGGCTTGGGCAAATCATCTTGACATATCACAATCGTATGCATATGTATGCATTCGCATTTGATTGACATTGACACCTTTCCTGATGGTGCCGCAATGAAGTCAACCACGCTTTCGGTTCGTGTTTCGGATGAGGACGCAGCGTTCCTTGCAAGTCTCTCTCTGCCTGACGCGCAAACACCTTCAGAGAAGCTCCGCGCCGTCCTGAAGGCAGAGCGCCAGCGCCATGAGCGCTTGAAGGATCCGCTAGACGCGGCAGACATGGTTGCCGACATGCTGCGCCCGGCAAAACGTCGGATCAGGCAGCAGGAAACCGATGCCAGTCAGGCCTCAGACCTGCTACTTAAGGTGTATGATCGGTTGCCGGAATTGATGGGACGCGCCCTGGCCGGGCCCCTCGATTTGGACCGAGCGAATGCAGCAGCACTTGCTGCGATTGAGATCAGCCTGATCGACGATGTGGTCCGGCTAATCCGCGACGTTCTGGATTTGGGCATTGGAGCGGATGAACGGCTCCATGCGCCAAGCGAGGTTCGAAAAAGACTGGATTCGATCGCAGAGATCATTGAAGTGTACCAAACAGCGCACGCAAGGCGGGAGGCGACAGACAATGGCTGAAGGACTGATGGGCCGGGTCAAGCGGCTCGTGTCGGGAAGCGTGAACTCAATCGTCGATGCGGTCGAGAACGCGTCCCCCGAAACCGTGATGAAGGAAGCGATCCGCGAGATCGACAGCGTCATTGATGATGTACGTCATCAATTGGGCATTGTGATCGCAAACAAGCATCATGCCACGAAACGGATGATGGAAGCCGGCGCAAAGCATGAGGAACTGGCCGAGAAGCTGCGGTTTGCGGTGAGTGAAAGCCGTGATGATCTGGCGGAAGCGGCGATCGCCCGCCAGCTCGATCTCGAGGCGCAGATGCCGATCCTCGAGGAAGCGGTCAACGATGCGGCCGCCGAGAAGACCGAGCTCGAATCCTATATCGCGGCCTTGACCGGGCGCCGGCACGAGATGGAGGAGGACCTCCAGACCTATCTCGCCTCGCGGGCTCAGGCCGAGACCGGTGGCAGCGACGGCCCCGCCAAGGGACCCGAAGCTGACCGTCGGGCCGAGCAAGCCGAGACCACCTTCAACCGTGTCCTGCGCGGCGCCACCGGCGTGCCGGGCACAACGCCGGCGGATCGGGAAACAGCAGGAAAACTCGCAGAACTAGAAAAGATCTCGCGCGACAACCGCATCAAGGAACGGTTGGCGGCACTGAAGGCGACACGTACGGAGTAGGAAACGGGGGTCATATGTTCGACGCGATCTTCTCTCCGGCAACGACGCCGTTTGCCGTCGCGATCGGGCTTATGCTCCTGATCGCGCTGCTGGAGATCGTCGGCGCGCTGATGGGCACCCCTGCGTCTGCGGTGGTCGACAGCTTTCTGCCAGAGGTCGATGCAGACATTGACGTTGATCTGGATGTCGATGTTGACGCGGATTTCGCCGGTGGTCCGTTCGATGCGGATGCGCCCGCCGTCCCGGACGCGCCCAATGCGGGGCCCCTTAGCCAGGTGCTCGGATGGCTTTGCATTGGCAAGGTCCCAATACTGGTCATCCTGGTCGTCTTCCTGACGGCCTTCGGTATGACGGGCTACCTCGTTCAAGGACTGATGCGAGCTGGTTTCGGTTTTCCGCTGCCGGCATGGATTGCCGTCGTGCCGGCCTTCGCAGCCGCTCTGCCCGTGACACGCATGGCCGGATTGGGGCTCGCCAAGATCGTCCCGAAAGAGCAGACCGAGGCCGTCAGCAAACGGGATTTCATCGGCCGGATCGCGACGATCACGCTCGGCCAGGCGCGCAGGGACCTGCCAGCCGAAGCCAAGCTAACCGATAGCTACGGCCGCACCCATTACGTCCGGGTCGAACCGGACGCCGATGGTGACGTGTTCGATCAGGGCAGTGACGTCATCCTCGTCAAACAAGTGGGCGGTATCTTCCTCGCCATCCCGAACAGGAATGCAGCCCTGAAAGACGCGTCGGATCTCGGGCCGGCAGCCTAAACGCATTCAAGGAGGCAAACATGATTGACGCGCTTATCGGTATTATCGTCACCGCAGCGATTCCCTTCATCGCGCTTCTTGCGGTCGGGCTGATCTTCGCCAGGCTTTATCGGCGATCGTCGAAGGAGGTTTCGTTTGTTCGTACCGGCTTCGGCGGTCAGAAGGTGATCATGAATGGCGGCGCACTGGTGTTCCCGGTGCTGCATGAGATCATCCCTGTGAACATGAACACGCTCAGGCTTGAAGTCCGGCGCTCCAATGAACAGGCGCTGATCACCCGCGACCGGATGCGCGTCGACGTACAAGCCGAATTCTATGTCCGCGTCCAGCCGACGGTCGAAGCAATCGCCGATGCCGCCCAGACGCTCGGCCGGCGCACCATCGAACCGGATGCACTGAAAGAACTGGTCGAAGGCAAGTTCGTCGATGCACTGCGCTCGGTGGCGGCAGAAATGGCGATGGAGGAGTTGCACGAACAGCGCGTGAGTTTTGTGCAAAAGGTGCAGGCGGCTGTCTCCGAGGACATTCTCAAGAACGGTCTGGAGCTTGAATCCGTGTCGTTGACCGGTCTCGACCAGACCAACCGCGAGTTCTTCAATCCCGACAATGCCTTCGACGCCGAGGGCCTGACCAAATTAACGTCTGAGATCGAGGAGCGGCGCAAGAAGCGCAATGACATCGAGCAAGAAACGGAGGTTCTGATCCAGCGCAAGAACCTCGAAGCCGAGCAGCAGAAATTCACCATTGGCCGTGACCAGGAATATGCCCGCCTCGAACAGGAGCGGGAGATCGCGGTCCGCGCCGCGGAACAAACCGCCCAGATCGAACGCGAGCGCGCCGATCGCGCCCGCGAGGCGGAACAAGCCAAGATTCTGGCCGAACAGCAGGTGCGTGAATCTGACATTGAAAAGGAACGCGTGATCCAGGAACGTGAGATCACCAAACAGCAAGCAGTCGAGGCGGCAGCGGTCGAAAAGGACAAGCAGATCCGTCTCGCCGAGCAGGCCAAGGACATCGCAGTCGCCGAAAAGTCGCGCGAGAAGTCCGAGGCCGATGCCCGCGCCGACGAGGCCCGCGCCATCGCTGCCAAGGCCGAGGAAGAGGTGACAACCGCTCGCGAGACCGAAGTCGCCGAGCGCAGCAAGCAGATCGAGTTGATCGAGGCCCGCAAGGCCGCCGAACAAAGCGCCATCGCGCTGACCGTCGCCGCCGAAGCTCAGAAGCAGGCCGCCGTCGACCAGGCCGATGCGGTCAAGATCGCCGCAGACGGTGAGGCGCAGCGCGAACGCATCCGTGCTGAGGCCGAGGCTGACGCCGAAAAGCTGAAGGCCACAGCGCTCGAAGCCACCTACCAGGTCGAAGCGGAAGGCACGCGCGCTGTGAACGAGGCCGCCAACGTGCTGTCGGCCGAGCAGATCGCGATGCAGGTGAAGGTCGAACTGATCAAGGCAATGCCCGAGATCATTGCCCAGTCCGTCAAGCCGATCGAGAACATCGACGGCATCAAGATCCTCCAGGTCGACGGGCTGAACGGTTCCGTCGGAGCAGCCGGCCCGGACAGCGGAATGACTGGCGGCTCAGGCGGCCTCGCCGATCAGGCGGTCTCAGCCGCTCTGCGCTATCGCAGCCAGGCACCGCTTGTCGATGCGCTGATGAACGAACTTGGCATCTCCGGCGGAGACTTGAGTGGATTGACCGGACGCAGCTCGACCAGAACGTCCGGCAATGGCGACGGGACTGCCACCGCTAGCCAGGTCACCGATGCGCTGAGCGAGTATCTTGAGGACGCCACCGACGCTGTAGTGCCGGACACGGACGACGCCTCAAGCAGCCCTAAGACCGCTTGAGCGGTTTCACGGTATCAGATCTTTGCAACGAGCATCATCTCGGGGCAGCCTACAGCTGCTTCTGCCCGGGGATTCACAGTGCTTGCGAACATGTTTACCAATGGATGCTGAAGCTAGTTAAATGGGCTCAGCAGAGGACGTCATGCTCGCAACGATCGGCTACGAGAAATCATCGGTCGAGGATCTAATTGCTACTCTCGCAAAGAGCGAAATAGATCTCTTGGTGGATGTTCGCGATAGAGCCCAATCTAGAAAGCCTGGCTTTTCGAAGTCAGCGCTTCGCGACCGGCTCGCTGAAGTAGGTATCGAGTATCTTCATCTCCGCGAGCTCGGAGACCCCAAAGAGGGGCGTGATGCTGCCAGAGCCGGAATGATGGACGAGTTTCGGAAGATATTCTCGGCTGTCTTGGCATCCGAACGTGCCAAGCAAGCGCTCATGACGATCGAGTTTCTTGCGCAGCAACATACCATTTGCCTGCTTTGCTACGAGCGTGACCATCGCCACTGCCATCGAAAGATGGTTTCAGACGTGTTAGAATCGAGCTTAGATTGTGTGACCGTCCACCTAGAGGTTCCGACAATTGGCGCAGACTCCCGTGTTGCGAGACGAGTGCTTCATTCTCGTAAAGGCGCAACCGCATCGTTCGAGTAAGTACTTTGAGACCGTATGCTGCGCAGGAATTGGGCGTGACGGAAGATGGCGTCGACAATACCCCGTCCCTTTTCGGATATTGAACGATAGCCAGAAATTCAAACGTTGGGACTGGATCGACTATCAGTTTACCTCATCGAAAGACGATCCGCGAACCGAAAGCCAAAAAGTTGTTCCTGAAACAGTGACTGTAGGAGAAAGTGTCAAGAAATCTGAGCGATCTCGGCTACTGAGCCCGTTGATTCGACATTCCTTCCAGGAGGCGGAGAAACGGGGAGAGTCGCTCACGCTTATTAGGCCCAAAGAAATAGAGATCGTTTATTCCGAGAAGACTGACGAGGAGATCAGTTCGGAACGTGCAAAACACGCCGAGTTGGCCGCCCAGATGTCGTTGTTTGATGCGACTGCAAAGCCACTGGAACCCTGCCCAATTCAGTTTACTGCCAGCTGGCGCGACTATGATGGCAAGAAGCGGAGACATGAATGTGACGACTGGGAAACATCGACCGCGTTTAGTCGCTTTGAACGCGAATACGGCCGCAAGAAAGCGATAGAGATCATAAGATCAAAATACGAAGAAGAGTACTTTGCGTCCGGACTTGCACTTGCCTTCAGCACACATAGCAGACGCAATGTACACTTTGGAAAAACAAACCAGTGGTTACTTGTTGGCGTGATACGTATCGACGCAAGCGGCCAAGGCGACTTGCTTTGGCGATAACCTACAAACTCGTCACGCCGCCGTCAGTTCCGCCATCACCGCGTCCGAGACCTCGAAATTGGCGTAGACGTTCTGGACGTCGTCATCGTCGTCCAGGACCGAGATCATCTTGAACAGCGTCTGCGCTTTGTCTGTGTCGATCTCGGTCGTGGTCTGAGGTTTCCAGATGGTGCGAACGGATTCGGCTTCGCCGAGGCTCGTTTCAAGCCCCTTGGCAACCTCACCCAAATCCTCAAAAGCGGTGATGATCGTGTGGCCGTCATCCGAGGATTGCACGTCGTCGGCACCTGCATCGATCGCAGCTTCGAGAACGGCCTCGGCATCACCGGCCCCGGCCGAATAGACAATCTCGCCGACCCGGTCGAACATGAAGGCAACAGAGCCGGTCTCGCCCAAAGAGCCGCCATTCTTGGCAAATGCCGCGCGCACTGAACTGGCCGTACGGTTACGGTTGTCCGTCAATGCCTCGACAATGACGGCAATGCCGCCCGGACCATATCCTTCATAGCGGATCGCCTCATACTCGTCGCCATCACCCGCCTGCGATTTCGAGATTGCGCGCTCGATATTGTCCTTCGGCATGGACTGAGCCTTGGCATTCTGGATCGCCAATCGGAGGCGGGGATTGGCATCAGGGTCCGGGCCGCCAACCTTGGCCGCGACCGTGATTTCCTTCGACAGCCTGGAGAACAGCTTCGAGCGCACCGCGTCCTGCCGGCCCTTGCGGTGCATGATGTTCTTGAACTGTGAATGCCCTGCCATTCCGAAGCTCCCCGACATATGCCTCAGCGCTCACACATGCTTGCTAACCCTCCCCTATAGGCAAGCGGGCACGGGCTGCCAAGGCCGAACGCGCCTGCATCTTTCGACCAAAACGCGAAGATTCATCCACACAGTCATCTATGGGGATATACGTGTGAACCGGGATAAATAACAAATTTAATAAGTCATTTACCGCAACCAGCGCCTGTTAGCGACCCAATCGTGAACTTGGGGGGACACGAACATGCTTGGTCTTCGTCGTAAAGAACCTGTTGAGGCCACGGATCATGCCTCTACCATGCCCAATGCAGATAACCTCGATGAGCGTTCGCTCCGTACCATGCTGGATGCGATGCCGGTCAATGTGATGATGGCCGAGCCCGACACCGGCATCATAACTTACGCCAACAAGACAAGCGCGGACACGCTGATGACCCTCAGGCATCTGCTGCCGCCGTCAGTCGATCCAGAGGCCCTTGTCGGAAACTCGATTGACGTCTTCCACAAGGTGCCAACGCACCAGCGCAACATCATCGCCAACCCGGCCAACCTGCCATTTCAGTCCAAGATCAAGCTTGGCGATGAAACGCTCGATCTGCGCGTTGCACCCGTCTTCGATGCGTCAGGAACCTACACTGCAGCAATGCTGACCTGGTCCGTGGCGACAGGAATCGTCAATGCGGTGACATCCTTCGAAAGTCAAATCCAGCATGTCATCATGAAGGTAACCGAGCAGGCCGATGATATGCGATCGGCTGCCGGCACTATGGCGAAGACAGCGGAACAGACAACCGAACGCGCCACCCTGTCGGCAGCAGGTGCAGAGGAAGCCACAACCAATGTCGAGACGGTGGCGTCGGCAGCACAAGAGCTCTCCGCCTCGACCGGTGAGATTATGCGCCAGGTACGAGAATCGTCGCGTATTGCGGGCGAGGCCGTCGAGCGGGCACGCAACACGAACGAGACCGTCTCCGCGCTCGCCGATGCGTCCGAACGGATCGGCAAGGTAGTCGGTCTTATTCAGGAGATCGCCAATCAGACCAACCTCCTGGCGCTGAACGCAACAATCGAGGCAGCACGCGCCGGTGAAGCGGGCCGCGGCTTCGCCGTTGTTGCCGCCGAGGTGAAGTCATTGTCGAGCCAGACCACCAAAGCTACCGAGGAGATTGCAGGCCAGATTGCCACGATACAGGCCGCAACCAAGGACGCAGTCTCCGCAATTGCCGAGATTGGCGACACAATCGATCAAGTCAGCGAGGTTGCCAACGCAATCTCAGGCGCCATCGAACAGCAAAATGCCGCCACTGAGGAAATCAGCCGCAACGTTACCGAGGCCGCCGTCGGCACCCGCGACGTCAGCAAGAACATGCTCGACGTGCAGACCGGTGCCAGCGAGACCGTCCAGACCGCACAAGGCGTGCTTAACGGAACCGACACCCTCGCCGCCGAAGCACAGTCCATACAGTCTGAAGTCGACACGTTCCTGGAGCATGTGCGAAGCCTCTGACCGGTCGCGCCACCTCCTATCAGGGTTCAGTCACCCCACGCTTCCGGCCAGGTCGGCGACAGCCGGCCGCCGAGGCGCACAGCCGACACCATGGTCGCAAGTCCCGTAGTATCGTCGATCTCGGCCGCAACGCCGGATAGTGTTGCCGTGCCGAGCGCCGGCTCCAGCCGCCCGGAACCTAGCGCGGTGACGAAGCGCTGCAGCGGCTCGTCCTTTTGAAATCCGATGATCGAGTCATAGTCGCCGCACATGCCGGCATCGGTCATATAGGCCGTGCCGCCGGGAAGGATCTGGTGGTCGGCAGTCGGCACATGGGTGTGGGTTCCAACAACGAGGCTCGCCCGTCCATCGCAGAAATAGCCGACGCCCTGCTTCTCACTTGTTGCTTCTGCATGAATGTCGACGACGAGCGCATCGCAAATCTTGCCTAAAGGATGAGCGTCCAGCGCGTCATCCAG
This sequence comes from Pseudomonadota bacterium, assembly GCA_039819185.1. Classification (GTDB taxonomy): domain Bacteria; phylum Pseudomonadota; class Alphaproteobacteria; order Rhizobiales; family Tepidamorphaceae; genus JBCBSK01. The sequence goes on from JBCBSK010000014.1 coordinate 10,714, forward strand.
CGCCTGAAACGGATCGTCCAGCGCGTTCATGAACAAGCGCCCCATGACATTGATCACACCGACGCGGGCACCGTTCTTGGCGGTCACGACAATCGTCCCCTTGCCCGGTGTGCCGGCGGGATAGTTGATCGGCCGAACAAGCCGTGGCGCGCGCTCGATGAAGACCAGGGCCTCGCGCTGATCGAAGGCGTGGTTGCCGAGCGTCACCGCATCGGCGCCGGCATCAATGATGTCCTCGTAGATCGCCTCGGTGATGCCGAAGCCGCCGGCGGCGTTTTCGCCGTTGATGACCACACAATCAAGCCGGTGGCGCTCGATAAGGCTCGGCAGCATATCCATCACGGCCTGGCGTCCCGCTCGGCCAACGATGTCGCCTAGAAACAGCAACCTCACGCGCCGGGCTCCATCGGAAACCGCCGGTAACCTGTTTCGGTCAACATTGCATCCAGGGGTGCGTCATGGGCTTCGTTCGGCACATGCGCGACCTCTTGAACAGAGAAGGCAATGCCGATGGCCCGTATCGGTTTGAGGAGCCGAAGGCGGGCCAGCGCACGGTCATAAAAGCCCCTGCCATAGCCAATGCGGTGGCCGCGTGTATCGAACGCCGCCAGTGGCACCAGCAGGATATCGGGATCGCGCGCTTCAGCCGTGTCCGGCGGCCCCATCGTGCCAAAGCCGCGATCGACCAACTCCCCGCTCGGGTCGAGCACGCGGAAGACAAGATCGTCTCCGACCATGGTTGGAAGAACGATTGTTGCGCCCATCTTACGCAGACGCGCCATCAAGGGGCGCAGATCGATTTCACCGCGAATCGGCCAGAAGCCGGACACGACCTGACCGGGAGAGACCGCGATCCCGCCTGCCAGATCACGTAGTTTGAGCGCCGCTTCGATCTTGTCCGGTTCAGGCAATACGGAGCGACGGGCAAGCACCTCTCTGCGTAGTGCGGCCTTTTTGGCCTGCATGTCCGTTGCGTCGGCGAAGATCACGGGGCATCCGGCGTGGTGTGACGGCAACGGTGGGGCATCACCGGCCATAAGACGATCAAGGTTGCGGGCCGCGTCGGCCGTCGGAGGTTTCCGATCCCGGGAACCTACCAAGGTAGGTGGGCACCGTTGTGCGCAAGTCCACGGACAAGCACAGGGACAGTTCCCGTTAGGATCGATAAGGCCCCGGGGATGCGTGTCTCCTAACGCACCGCGCAGCACCGCGATGCGGCAATGTAGGAAGCTTCGTCCGGTTATGCCAGATGAAAGCGCATATCAGCTCGCCGTTCCGTCAACGGCGTGGCCGTTTCCGCGCTCGGTGTCGGTATCGGCCGAGACGGGTGCTGCTGGCACGCGATGGCTGCCAAGGGCTACGGCGAGGCTTTCGATACGCTGGGCGGCGCGGTCGATGAGGTCGGCCAGTTCTCCCTCTCCGGCGGTGGCGCGGGCGACATCTTCAGACCGTGAGGCGGACAGGGTGGCAAGATCGCGTTCGAGCCCGTCGCGGATCGTGCGCACCTGCCAAAGCTCGTCGGCGATCATCAGCGCCGCCATGATCACCGCACGTGTGTCACCGATTTCACCGAAGTCCTGCTTGAGAGTGGAAATCCGCTCGTCCAAATCCCGCGCCAAGGTAAGGAGATGGGCCTCCTCATCCTCATTACAGGCCATCCGGTATTCACGGCCTCCGATCTGCACGGACACTTGAGTCATCGGTTGGGCCTAATCGGGCTTTTGGGCATCGAGAAGGCCACGAATGGCCTCGATTGCGGAATCGATACGCTCAGACACAGCTTCCTGAGTCTTGCGAAGAGTTTCGGAACGGTGCTCGGCATCATCAAGCCGAGCGGCAAGCTGGGCCCGATCGTCGGCAAGCGCGTCCGCCGCCGCCTTGATCTGATCGACACTAATATCCTGCGCAAGCCGACTGTCCACCGCCGCCTCGAGAGCATTGATGGCTGATTTCAGCCGCTGCGTTGCCGCCTGCAAAGCGTCTGGATCCGATATCATGAACTGAATGGGAGGGGCCGAATCACGCGCGGATACCTCCTTGCCGCATCTCGTTAGGGAAGGTACCGAGCCAAGACACCATGGGTCAACGGCTGCGCGGCAATATATCGGCAAGTTTCCTCAGACGTTGCGGCATCCAACTTCGTCCAGGTTCAATTGACTCGACCCGAGAAGGTGTGATTGATCCCCGGCCATCGTCTCGAACCCGAGCTTTTCCCGCCGTCACACGCCTGACCGCCGTTTCAGACCTGCGCTGCGCGGACCGTCGCGGCCAATCGAGAAAGCCGAGCGCCGATGCCCGATCAAGCCACGCGTCCAACGCATGACCAGATGGCCAACGCGATCCGGGCGCTCGCCATGGATGCGGTCGAGGCCGCCAAGTCCGGCCATCCGGGCATGCCGATGGGCACGGCCGATATCGCCACCGTTCTATTCACGAAAATCCTCTGCTTCGATCCCAAGGCCCCCGACTGGCCGGATCGTGACCGCTTCGTGCTGTCGGCCGGCCATGGGTCAATGCTGCTCTATGCGGTGCTCCATCTGCTCGGCTCGGACGGTGTGACGATCGATGAAATCAAACGCTTCCGTCAGCTTGGTTCGAAAACGCCCGGCCATCCCGAATATGGCCATACACCAGGCGTCGAGACGACGACTGGCCCGCTTGGCCAGGGCCTCGGAAACGCCGTCGGCATGGCCCTTTCTGAACGGCTCATGGCGGCCCGCTACGGCAAAGATCTTGTCGACCACCACACCTATGTGATCGCAAGCGACGGCGATCTGATGGAAGGGATCAGCCATGAGGCGATCTCGCTGGCTGGGCATTTGCGGTTGTCGAAACTGATCGTTTTGTTCGACGACAATGGCATCTCAATCGACGGCCCGCTCGATCTCGCCGAGTCCGGCGACCAGATCAACCGGTTCCAGGCTGCTGGCTGGGACGCGATCCGCATTGACGGCCATGACCCGGACGTGATCGAGAAGGCCATTCGGGACGCCCAGAAAAGCGATAAGCCGAGCCTGATCGCCTGCCGCACTGTGATTGGTCAGGGCGCGCCGACCAAGGCCGGCACCGCGTCGTCCCATGGCGCACCTCTCGGCGCAGATGAAATCTCCGGTGCTCGGGAGGCGCTCGGCTGGACACACGCGCCGTTCGTGATCCCGTCCGACATCTATGACGCATGGCGCATCGCTGGCCTCAAGCTCGGCCAGAAGCGGCGCGACTGGCAGGCGCGCCTCGACGCTGCAGAGCCTGCCCTCAAGGCAGAGTTCGAGCGCGTGCTGACAGGTCGAATTCCATCAGCACTCGATCGTGTCATCAAAGAATTCAGGGCCGCTCGCGCTGCCGACACCTCGTCCATGGCGACTCGCAAGGCATCCGAAGCAGTCCTGACCGCGATTACCCCGATCGTACCGGAAATGATCGGCGGCTCGGCCGACCTGACCGGGTCCAACAACACCAAGACCAAGGAGATGGCGGTCGTCACGCGTGATGATTTCTCCGGCCGGTTCATCCATTACGGCGTGCGAGAACACGCCATGGCAGCGGCTATGAACGGAATGGCGCTGCATGGCGGGCTGATCCCCTATTCCGGCACATTCCTGGTGTTTTCCGACTATTGCCGACCATCGATCCGGCTTGCAGCCCTGATGGGCCAGCGGGTCATCCATGTTATGACGCACGATTCGATAGGCCTCGGCGAGGACGGCCCGACGCACCAGCCGGTCGAACATCTGGCAAGCCTGCGCGCCATGCCAAATGTCACCGTGTTCCGTCCGGCCGACGCCGTGGAGACGGCGGAATGCTGGCAGCTTGCGCTGGAAAATGCCGGCGGGCCTTCGATTCTGGCGTTGACCCGGCAGTCGCTTCCCGTGATTCGCTCAGAGCCGGGCGAGACCAATCTGTCCGCCCGCGGCGCGTATGAGGTCGTCACCCATGACGCGGCGGCCGCGAGCTTGTTCGCCTCCGGTTCGGAAGTGTCGCTCGCGCTCGAAGCGCGCGATATGCTGGCCCGCGACGGCATTGAATGCCGAGTGGTGTCGGTGCCGAGCTTCGAACTGTTCGAGGCCCAACCTCACGGCTACAAGCAGATGATCCTGGGCGAGGCGCCGATCCGGCTTGCGGTCGAAGCGGCTGTGCGCATGGGCTGGGAGCGGTTCATCGGTTCGGATGGCTTGTTCATCGGCATGACGGGCTTTGGCGCCAGCGCCCCCTACAAGGAACTCTACGCCCATTTCGGCATCACGGCGGACGCGATTGTCGACGCCATACGCGATGCTGCTGACAAACGCGGCAGAGACGCCTAAAAACCCGGCAGAGACTCAGGCATCGGCCAGAGTTCTGCAATCAGTTTTCGAGGAGAACACGCATGTCCGTCAGGGTGTCTATCAACGGGTTCGGCCGGATCGGTCGTCTGGTGCTTCGCGCGCTCGCCGAATCCAAGCGCAAGGACATCCAGGTCGTCGGCATCAACGACCTCGCGCCGATCGACACGAACGCGCATCTGTTCCGCTACGATTCGGTGCATGGCCGCTTCCCCGGCCGGGTGACCACCGAAGGCGACACGATGGACGTCGGCACGGGCCCGATCCGCGTCACCAGCGAACGTGATCCGACCAAGCTGCCTTGGAAGGAACTTGGTGTCGACATCGCGCTGGAATGCACCGGCATCTTCGCGAGCCGCGACAAGGCGGCCGCCCATCTCGAGGCCGGTGCCAAGCGGGTGCTCGTCTCAGCGCCTGCCTCGGGCGTCGATCTAACGGTCGTCTATGGCGTCAATGACGACCAGTTGACGTCCGACCACATCGTCGTCTCGAACGCGTCCTGCACGACGAACTGCCTGGCGCCCGTCGCCAAGATCATGAACGACTCGGTCGGCATCACATCAGGCTTCATGACGACGATTCATGCCTATACCAACGACCAGAACGTACTCGACCAGTTCCACAAGGACCCCTATCGCGCACGCGCTGCGGCGCAGAACATGATCCCCACCTCGACGGGGGCGGCCAAGGCGGTCGGCCTCGTCCTGCCGGAACTCGACGGCAAGCTCGACGGTACGGCAGTCCGGGTGCCGACAGCGAATGTTTCGCTGATCGACTTCAAGTTCGTCTCACGGCGGAAAACCGATGTCGAAAAGATCCGCTCGGTCTGCGAGAAGGCGGCGCGCTCGCGCCGGCTCAAAGGCATTCTGACCGTGACCGACGAGCCGCTCGTCTCGATGGATCTTAATCACGATCCGTCGTCGTCAACGATCTCGCTCCCCGAGACCAAGGTGATCGGCGACAAGTTCGTCCGGGTGATGAGTTGGTATGACAATGAATGGGGCTTTTCGAACCGGATGCTCGACACCACAGCGGCCATGGGCCGGCTGATCTGACGGCAACAACCGCAGACCAAGACAATAAAGGCTATGAGCCCACCGCACACCTCCATCCGAACCCTCGATCAAGCCGATGTCACGGGCAAGCGCGTGCTTGTGCGGGTGGACCTCAACGTGCCGATGGATGCGGACGGGACAGTGACGGACGACACGCGCATCCGTGCTATCGTGCCGACCGTGGCCGAGATCGCCGAGCACGGCGGCACGCCAGTTCTTCTCGCCCATTTCGGGCGCCCCAAAGGACAAACCGTGCCGGACCTGTCGCTGCAACGGGTCGTTCCGAAACTCGAAGCCGCACTTGGGCGGAAGGTCACATTTGCCGCAGACTGCGTTGGCGATACGGCAGAGACAACCCTCACGGCGGTCGCGGCGGGAACGGTCGTGCTCTTGGAGAATACCCGTTTCCATGCCGGCGAGGAGGCCAACGATCCCGCGCTTGCACGCGACATGGCGCAGCTTGGCGATCTCTTCATCAACGACGCCTTTGCCACCGCCCACCGGGCACATGCCTCGACCGCGGGCCTTGCCGACCATATCCCAGCCTATGCCGGGCGCTGCATGGAAGCGGAACTGAATGCGCTGGACGCCGCGCTGACGACACCAGATCGCCCTCTGGCGGCAATTGTTGGTGGTGCCAAGATCTCGACCAAGATCGATGTCCTTGGCAATCTCGCCGAAAAGGTCGATCACCTGGTTGTCGGCGGCGCCATGGCCAACACCTTCCTGGCCGCACGCGGATATGCGGTTGGCGCCTCGCTCGTCGAGGACAGCATGCTCGACACAGCGCTTGAGATCGATGCTTTCGCTAGCCGCAACGGCTGTCATCTGGTTCTGCCGGCAGATGTCGTGGTCGCGACCGAATTCCGTGCCGGCGCCTCCAATCGCGTGTCCAACCTGAACTCGATTGCCCCAGACGAGATGATCCTCGACGCCGGACCGGCCACGATCACAGCGATCTCTGCATTGATTGACAATTGCAAAACGCTTGTCTGGAACGGGCCCTTCGGCGCCTTCGAGATTGCGCCGTTCGACCGTGCCACCACCGAGATCGCCCGACACGCTGCGGAGCGCACGCGCGCAGGCCGGCTCGTCACCGTGGCCGGTGGTGGCGACACCGTGGCCGCCCTCAACCAGGCAGGCGTGGGGGATGGCTTTTCCTATGTATCCACCGCCGGCGGCGCTTTCCTAGAATGGCTCGAGGGCAAGACTTTGCCCGGCGTTGAAGTGTTGCGCGGGACCGCGTTGGCCGATGCCGGCAGCTGAGGGCCGCACTGTAGATGTTTGTTTTGGCGCAGTTCCGGACGGGGGTCGACTTGTTCGAACGGTTCCCGCTTTCGCTGGAATTGCTGTCGCCGATTGATAGGAGACCGAGAAGATGACCGACCGGATTGAAGACATCGCCGTCAAGATGGTGGCCGACGGCAAGGGCATTCTGGCCGCCGACGAAAGCACTGGAACCATCAAGAAGCGGTTCGATTCGATCGGCGTCGAGAACACCGAGGACAATCGCCGCGATTACCGGGAGATGCTCTTCCGCGCCGACGAAGCGATGAAAAAGCACATCTCCGGCGTGATCCTGTTTGACGAAACCCTGCGCCAGAAGGCCAAGGACGGCACACCCTTTGTCGATCTGATCAACGCGGCAGGCGCCGTGCCCGGCATCAAGGTCGACAAGGGCGCAAAGGACCTGCCCGGTTTTCCTGGCGAGAAGGTCACGGAAGGCCTGGACGGCTTGCGCGAGCGGCTCGCCGAATACCACGCGATCGGGGCGCGGTTCGCCAAGTGGCGTGCGGTGATCGACATCGCCGACGGTCTGCCAACCTGGGCGGCCGTCAAGGCCAATGCCCATGCGCTGGCCCGCTATGCGGCGCTCTGTCAGGAAGCACAGATCGTGCCGATCGTTGAGCCGGAAGTCTTGATGGACGGGCCTGTCGCAGCCCACGATATCGACCGCTGTTATGACGTCACAGTGTGGACGCTGAACACGGTCTTCGCCGAACTGGCCGAGGCTGGGGTCGTGCTCGAAGGCATGGTTCTGAAGCCGAATATGATCGTTTGCGGGAAAAATTGTGCGTCCCAACCCAGCCGTGAAGAGGTCGCGGAAAAAACCGTTCACGCACTCAAATCGACCGTGCCAGCGGCCGTTCCGGGCATCGCCTTCCTGTCCGGCGGTCAATCGGACGAGGACGCGACCGCGCATCTGTCGCTGATGAACCAGGCCGACCTACCGTGGAAGTTGACCTTCTCCTATGGACGAGCACTGCAGGCGGCGGCTCTGAAGGCGTGGGGCGGGCGCAGCGAGAACGTTGCTGCCGGTCAGCGCGCCTTTGCCCACCGCGCAAGGATGAACGGCATGGCGGCGACCGGGAGTTGGAAAGCAGACCTCGAACAGGTCGCCTGAGACAGGCTTATGTAAGACCTTGTCGGGTCTGGCCACAATTCGGACAAACGATCGGACATTCTAGGCGCCGCGCCGTCGCTACGGCATGATGGCGTGCGAATCGCAACCTTTCGGCGCAAATCCAGAACATGCCGTCCGAGCGACCATTGACGACCGAAACACTCCATGAGGATGCTGGTCCCGTGACCGGTAGGGCGGTCCTGCCACGTCTGGTGCTTCTCGTGCAGAACGGCGCCCTGTCGCATGCCGGCATTACCCGCATCCTCGACTGTGCCGACATTGCCTCGGTCCTGGCCATTGGTGCCCTTCCCCACCAGCAGGTCCAGGCATTCCAGGCGGCCGGTATTGCCGTGATCGCCCTAGACGAAACCGATCAACCGGACGCCGATGGGGTGATGGTCACCACATCCAAAGCCGCTCATGACATCCGCAAAGCTAGCGGCGATAGCATTCTCGGCACTGGCCCCGCCGCGAGCCGACACGAGGCGATGCTCTTTGGTGAAACGCAGCCGGATTTCGTGTTGCTCGCCGGACATGCTCCAGACAAACCACTGACGACTTTGACCACGGTCGACACGGATCTCGCCGCCTGGTGGACGGATCTGATGGAAGTTCCCGGTATCGCCTACGCTGAAACAGTCGAAGATGCCGACCGGCTTGCCGCCACGGGCATAGAGTTCCTGGCTGTGCCGCAAGCACTTTGGACATCGGAGGATGGCAGCGCGGCACTCGGAGTGATCGCGCCTCACCACGAAACCACGGAGCAGGACACGTGACGCAGGCCATCGGACTTCTTGGCGGCACGCGCCGGCAGCGGCTTGGCTTCCCGCAGGCACTGGCTTGCTTGGTATTGGCCTTAGCGATGTCGGCCATGCTGCCTCTGAATCAATCACATGCCCTGCAAGCCACGGAACCCGAGCCGGATCATGCCTATGCCGCCTTTCAGCGAGGACAGTATCTGACGGCCTATCGCGAAGCGCTAGAGCGCGCCGAACTGGGGGACATGTATGCCCAGACCCTGCTCGGAGTGCTCCATGAGCAGGGCCTCGGCGTCGTGCAGAACTTTGCCACTGCCATTCAATGGTATAGCCGCGCAGCCCTTCAGGGCGACCGTGAAGCACAGTTTGCGCTTGGCCTGATGGCTGCCCGCGGCAACGGCACGGAGATCGATCGCGATAAGGCGGCCGGTTGGTTCGAAGCAGCCGCACAGCAAGGGCATATCGAAGCGCATTACAATCTCGCTCTGATCTATATCGAGGGTGAGGTCAGGCCGCTCGATCTCGAACGTGCCGCAGAGCTTCTCGAAGTCGCAGCTGGGGCCGATCACATCGAGGCGATGTATAATCTCGGCGTCCTTTATGCCGAAGGACAGGGGGTCGACATCGACTCCGAACGCGCCGTCAACTGGATTTGCCAAGCAGCGGAGGCTGGCCTTCCGATCGCCGAGGTCGAATGCGCCATCATGCTGTTTACTGGCGAAGGGATCGAAGCCGACGAAGAAGCGGCCGCGGAATTGTTCACCCGCGCCGCCTATGGCGGCAATGCGGTGGCGCAGAACAGGCTGGCCCGGCTCCTCTGGAGAGGCCGCGGCGTCGAAATCGATGGGATCGAAGCCGCAAAATGGCATTTGTTGGCGCGAGAAGCCGGCATCAGCGATCCCGGGCTTGACGCGGAACTTGCCTCGTTATCGGAAGTCGATCTGCAAGAGGCGGAACAAAGGGCTCGCGCTTGGCTCGACAGTATGAACTGAGGCACCGGCACGTCGATTTCAGGTATCGTAGGGCAGGGTTTTCGCCGCGAAGAGTGTTTCCTTGCGACGGACAAATCGTCTAGGAGGAATGGGACACAGAACTTTCCCTCCAAGACAACGTATCCGGTTCCATTCCCATGAAAATCAACGGCAACGAAATCCGTCCCGGCAATGTCATCGAACACAAGGGTGGCCTGTGGGTCGCGGTGAAGACAGAAGCCGTGAAGCCCGGCAAGGGTGGCGCCTTCAATCAGGTTGAACTCAAGAACCTGATCGACGGCACCAAGCTGAACGAACGCTTCCGCGCCAGTGAAACCGTCGAACGCGCCCGCGTTGAGACCAAGGATTTCCAGTTCCTCTATCCAGAAGGCGAGATGCTGGTGTTCATGGACATGGAAACCTATGACCAGATCAGCCTGCAGACCGAGTTCGTTGGTGAGCGCGCAGCCTTCCTTCAGGACGGTATGGCTGTGACGCTCGAAATGCACGATGAACGTCCAATCGGCATCAACCTGCCGCAGCATGTGACGCTGGAGATCACCGAGGCCGATCCGGTGGTAAAGGGGCAGACGGCAGCCTCGTCCTACAAGCCGGCCAAGCTCGAAAACGGCCTGCGGGTCATGGTCCCACCCTTCATCGGGGCTGGTGAGAGAATCGTTGTAGATACGGCCGAACTGACCTATGTCCGACGCGGTGAATAGGAGCGGGCAGACCACACGATCATGACCCGCTCCGCGCTCCTGAATGTCATGACGAGTGCCGCCCAGAAGGCGGCTCGCGGGTTGGTGCGCGATTTCGGCGAAGTCGAGCAGCTTCAGGTCTCGGTTAAGGGGCCGGCGAATTTCGTCTCCGCCGCCGATCTCAAGGCCGAGAAAACGATTCGCAAGGAGCTGGAGAAATCCAGGCCCGGCTATGGCTTCCTTATGGAGGAATCCGGCGAGACGCCCGGCAGCGACCAGACCCATCGCTGGATCGTCGACCCGCTCGACGGCACGACAAATTTCCTGCACGGCATTCCGCTCTGGTGCATTTCCATCGGGTTGGAGCGTGACGGCGAACTTGTCGCAGGCGTTGTCTATGCGCCGATCCTCAACGAACTCTATCAAGCGGAACGCGGCAAAGGCGCCTTCATCAATGACCGCCGCCTCAGAGTTTCGGCACGGCGTCACATTGCCGACTGCGTCCTGACCTGCGGCATCCCGCATCGCGGACGTGGCGACGGGTCGACCTTCCTGCGCGATGCCGCCATGCTGATGCCCAAGGTGGCTGGTCTAAGGCGCACGGGCGCGGCCGCACTTGATCTCGCCTGGGTCGCTGCCGGACGGTTCGATGGCTTCTTCGAGCGCGGCTTGTCGCCTTGGGACCTCGCTGCCGGTATCGTGCTGGTGCGCGAGGCTGGCGGCCTCGCCAGCGACATGGATGGGGGCGGGCGCATGCTGTCGCGTGGCGACATCGTCGCCTCCAATGCGGAGATACATGATGAGCTCGTCCGAACCATCCCGTCCCTCTCCGCGGTCGCCTGAGTTGAGCCCGGCCGACCGACGGCCAGACAGTTCGGGCGGGCGGCTGAGCCGGCTGTTTCAGAGCCTGAGGACCGAGGAGCGCGACCACACGCCACGCGGCGAAGGTGATCCGGTGCGCATCCCGACACCACGTGTCTATCTCGTCCGGATGATCGTTTTCCTGATCCTGACCGGCTTTATCGTCCTGATCCTTTCGCCGCAGATCCTGTCCGCCTTCCTTGCCAATCCTGGCCTCAACGGCCTTATCGTCGGCGTGCTTCTGATCGGCATCATCCTAGCCTTCCGCCAGGTCGTGCGATTGTTCCGCGAGATTGCCTGGGTCAACGCCTTCCGCATCGCAGACCCCGGTGTCCAGCTCGACCGCCAACCGGTTCTGCTTGCGCCGATGGAGGCTATGCTGCGCGACCGTGCCGGCCGCATGGCACTGACCTCGCAAACCACCCGCTCGATGCTCGAGTCCATCGGCTCGCGGCTCGACGAAGCGCGAGACATCTCGCGGTATATGATCAGCCTTCTGGTGTTTCTCGGCCTGCTGGGAACCTTCTGGGGTCTGTTAGAGACGGTCGGCTCAGTGGCGGCAACAATTCAACAGCTCGATGTCGGCGGCGGCGATATCGGGCTTGTCTTCGAGGACTTGAAGAGTGGGCTCGAAGCACCTTTGTCCGGTATGGGGACGGCGTTCTCGTCCTCGCTTTTTGGTCTCGCTGGATCGCTGATCCTGGGCTTTCTCGATCTGCAGGCGGGCCAAGCCCAGAACCGGTTCTACATGGACCTGGAAGACTGGCTGTCATCTGTCACCGATCTCTCGATCGAGACCACCTTCCGCACCGATGACAGCAGCACAACGCCGGAACATCTCGTTCGCGTGCAGGCAGGTCTCGAACGGCTGTCGCGTCAGGTGGGCGATTCAGGCGGACAGAACCGGCAGACGACCCAGGCCATGGCCGATCTTGCCGAAGGCATTCAGGGCCTGGTTCAGCACATGCGCAGCGAGCAGAAACTCCTGCGCGACTGGATCGACAGCCAGGGCGAACAGCAGCGCATCATGAACACCTATCTCGCGCGACTCTCGGGCCGCAGCGACGACTTTGGAGAGTAGTGGGGCAGGATACGGGGAAGAGAGGTAACGCGCTATGGCCCTAGGCCGCACGGCACGCCGGGAACGCACTGTCGATTACTGGCCGAGCTTCGTCGACGCCCTATCGACGCTTCTGCTCGTGATCATCTTCCTCTTGTCGGTCTTTATGCTGGCGCAATTCTTCCTGTCGCAGGAGATCTCGGGTCGCGACACGCTGCTCAATCGGCTCAATGCCCAGATCAACGAACTGACCGAGCTTTTAGCACTGGAACGTGCCGCCGGCCGTTCGACGCTCGATACACTATCGGCGCTGCAGGAAAGTTTGGCCTCGGCCGAGGCCGAGCGCGACCGGCTTGCTGGGCTGATCGACGCACAAGAAGGTGACGAGGACGGCCTTGGCGGTCAGGTCGCGGAATTGACGACGGACCTTGAGGAAGAGCGCGAGGTCAGCGCGCGAGCATTGTCCCAAGTCGAAATTCTGAACCAGCAGATCGCCGCCCTGAGACGGCAACTAGCAGCTCTTGAAGCAGCCCTTGAAGCCAGCGAGGCGCGCGACCGAGACTCGCAAGCGACCATCGCCGATCTCGGCCGCAGGCTGAACGTGGCGCTGGCCCAAAGAGTGCAGGAGCTTGCCCGTTATCGCTCGGACTTCTTCGGGCGCCTGCGGGAGATCCTGTCTGACAGGGCCGATATCCGTATTGTCGGTGACCGCTTCGTATTCCAGTCCGAGGTCCTGTTCCCGCCTGGCGGCGATTCGATCAATACCGCCGGACAGGACGAGTTGACCAAGCTCGCAGACGCCCTGATCGAACTAACCGAGGAGATTCCCGAGGACATCGAATGGGTGCTCAGGGTCGACGGCCACACCGATGTCCGCCCCATCAACACGGCTGCGTTCCAGTCAAACTGGGAACTCTCATCAGCGCGCGCAATCTCGGTCGTGCAATATCTCATCAGCCGTGGTGTACCGCCCGACCGCTTGGTGGCAGCCGGTTTCGGCGAGTTCCAACCGCTCGAAGAGGGCGACACCGCTGAAGTCTACGCCCGCAACCGCCGCATCGAATTGAAGCTGACGGAGAGATAGCCGCTACTCCGCAGCCGTCGGAAATCCGAGCGCCTGGGCGCCGGTCTCGAACTGCAGCTTGGCAAGTCGTGCGTAGAGCCCATCCTCCTGGGTCAGGCTCTGATGCGTGCCGTCCTCGACGATCCGGCCCTGGTCGAGGACAACAATACGATCAGCATCGAGCACTGTTGCCAGCCGGTGGGCGATCACAAGTGTCGTGCGTCCACGCATCAGTCCTTCTAACGCTTCCTGAACATAGGTCTCACTCTCGGCATCCAGTGCGCTGGTCGCTTCATCGAGCAGCAGGATCGGCGCGTCCTTGAGGATCGCGCGCGCGATCGCGACGCGCTGGCGCTGGCCGCCAGATAGCGTGACCCCACGCTCACCGATCAACGTGTCATAGCCATCCGGCAGCGTCTCGGCGAACGCATCGACATGCGCGGCCGCAGCGGCATCGCGCACCTCTGCGCCCGACGCACCCGGCCGCCCGAAGCGGATGTTCTCTAGGATAGTGTCCGCGAAGATCACAGGCTCTTGCGGAACAATGGCCAAACGCGCGCGCACCTCTCCGGGATCGGCGGAGCGGACATCCACCCCATCGACGGACACCGAGCCGGACTGCGGGTCGTAGAACCGCATCACGAGATGAAAGACCGTACTCTTACCCGCCCCCGACGGACCGACGAGCGACACGCGCTGGCCGGGATCAACGGTAAAGGCAAGCCCGTCGAGTACCGTCACATCCGGCCGGCCCGGATAGGCGAACCTGACGTCTTCCAAAGCGATACGGCCTTGCGACGGCGGTAGCGCGACCGGCATGGCAGGCGCAGTGATGTCCGCGTCTTCCTCAAGAAGCTCCGAGAGCCGCTCGGCGGCGCCCGCCGCCTGCTGCATTTCGGTCCAGACCTGGCTGAGTTCGCCCAAGGCGCCTGCGGCAAACACCGCATAGAGCAAGAACTGGCTCAGCGTGCCGGCTGTCATCGTGCCGGCCAGAACGCTTTGCGCGCCGATCCACAACACCGCGACGATCGACGAGAAGATCATGAACATCGCGATCGCGGTCAGGATCGAGCGCGCCGCCGTGCTGGCACGCGCTGCCTCGAACGCCGTCTCGATGCGGGTATCATAGTAGGACGTCGCATGTGCCTCATTGCCGAATGCCTGAACCATGCGCACAGATCCGATGGCCTCGCCGGCATAGGCCGTCGCATCAGCCAAAGCGTCTTGGGCGATGCGCGACTTACGCCGCACCTTTCGTCCGCCCCAGACCAGCGGCAGCACGATCAGCGGAATCGCGAATAGCACCAACCCCGAGAGCTTCGGCGAGGTCATGACCATCATGATTGTGGCCCCGACACCAAGGACGAGATTCCTTAGCGCCACAGACATGGACGAGCCGACGGCAGCCTTGATCTGGGTCGTATCGGCCGTCAGCCGCGACAAAACCTCACCCGATTGTGCCTTGTCGAAAAATGCCGGCGACAACTTGTTCAGATGCGCGAAGACGGCGGCGCGCAGATCGCTAACAACACGTTCGCCAAGCCAGGTCACGAAATAGTAGCGCGCGGCACTGGCGACAGCCAGAACGCCAACTACCACGATCAGCATCAGGAAATACTGATCGATCAGACCGTCGTCGGGCGCGGTGAACCCATGATCGATCATCCGGCGCACGGCCATGGGGACAGCCAACGTCGCGGAGGCGGCAAGGAACAGCGCGAGCGCCGCGGCAACGAGCCGGCCCTTGTAGCGTAGGACATAGGGGACAAGCGTCGCCAGCGGTCGGAGACGCTTTGCGCTGCCCCGGCCAGCCCTGCCGTCATCCTGCACGTTCCAGCGGGATGTCATCGGCAGCCAATATCAGTCATGACGCACGCGGCAGCTTTAAACTTAGACATTTTAAAATCATGCCCGACTTGAACCTGTGAGGGCAACAGGATCAGTCTTGCCTTGAAGGCGAAGACGATCTGAGTTATGAGCCGCGCTTGCTATTCTCACAAGCTGGATGGTTGCCGCAGGCGTGCAACGATATCGGCTTGATACCGCGATCCGAGGCCTTGAGACCACCATGAAGTCCGACATTCATCCCGACTACCACATGATCAAGGTCGTCATGACCGACGGCACCGAGTTCATGACCCGCTCGACCTTCGGGTCGGAAGGCGACACGCTACAGCTCGACATCGATCCGACGACGCATCCAGCCTGGACTGGTGGCAGCCAGCATCTCGTCGACCGCGGCGGGCGGGTATCGAAGTTCAACAAAAAGTTCGACTTCCTGTCGAAGCGCTGACGCTCTCGGCCGGTTCGACAGAACCGACCGGCCCGAAAAGCGGTTCCACCTGATCAACGCGGCGGCAACCTCAACGCCCCGTCAAGACGAATCGACACGCCGTTGAGCATGTCGTTCTCACAGATATGGCGCACCAGCGCGCCATATTCATCCGCATGGCCAAGGCGCGCCGGGAACGGCACATTGGCTGCGAGTGAGGCGCGGATTTCGTCGGTCAGGCTGTCAAACATCGGCGTGTGGAACAGGCCGGGCATGATGGCCGCCGTCCGAATACCATCGCGCGCGAGATCACGCGCCATCGGCAGGACCAGTGAATTGATCCCGCCCTTGGACGCGGCATAGGCCGCCTGGCCAAGCTGACCATCCTCGGCCGCCACCGACGCGGTCATGACGATCACGCCGCGCCCGCCATCTTCGGTCGCGGGATCGAGCGTCATCATGCCGGCGGCCGACTGCGAGGCGACGTTGAAGGAGCCGATCAGATTGACCGAGATGACCTTGGCGAAGAGAGCGGCATCATGCGGTTTTGTTGCGCCGGTTGCCTTGTCGCGGCTGGCGGTCTTCTGGCCTGCGACGATGCCGGCGCAATTGATGCAGAGCCGTTCCTGGCCATTTCCATTGCGTAGCGTTTCAAGCGCCGTTGCGACAGAAGCTGGATCCGTGACATTGGCTTCGGCGAAAGTTCCACCGATTTCGTCTGCGACCTTCTGCCCGCGCTCGCCGTTCATATCGAGAAGTCCGACGCGCACGCCGGCAGCGGCAAGCGCCCGCGCCGACGCCTCCCCAAGACCGGACGCCCCGCCCGTCACCACCGCGGAAACCGAAGATCCCAATTCCATGATGCACTCTCCTCACCGGATATCGTTTTCAGCCTTCCCATAGCCGATCGATGAGCGAGAGCAAACCAAGGTTGGTGCCTTGCAGCCATTCTCCGATCGCACCATGTTTCATGCAGCGTGAGGGAGACAGGTGGTTATGACGACGATGCGATCCGGCTTTCCGTTCGGGTTTCGGTTCCGCAACAAGCCGGACGAAAGCCAACCTGACCAGACGGAGGCCGAGATCTTCGACGCAGTCACCGAAGAGTGGATCGGCGACAAGGCGCAAGAGCCGGAGCAGGTCGCGCGCAACGCCGCGCGCGTCAAGGATGGCTTCTGGGCCAAGCTGAAGCGCGTCGCCCGGCGCGTTCCATTCGCGCATGACCTCGTGGCAGCTTACTTCTGTGCCATGGACCCAGCCACACCGGTCCGGGTCCGCGCAACGCTGTTGGGCGCCCTGGCCTATTTCGTGCTGCCGTTGGATTCCATTCCGGATTTCTTGTTCGGCTTCGGCTTCACCGATGATGCGACAGTGCTGCTCGCCGCCTTGTCACTGGTCGCGGCCAGCATCAAGCCAAGCCATCGGCAGGCGGCAGAGGACGCGCTGGCCGAGACGTTGGAGCTGAGGCCGGAGCCAGACACAGACGACGCGTCTGACAACCGTTGACGCTCTCAGTCCTTGCTGCGGCGCTCAGGCGGCAGGTCATCATCGAGCAAAACCCGGTGCGCTGCGCCTTCGAGATCCTCATACTGGCCGCGTTTCAACGACCAGAGGAAGGCCACAAGACCAAGCCCGCCGAGAAACAGGGCAACCGGGATCAAGACCAGAAGGACGTTCATGCGGCTGTCTCCCGCGGCCGCCCCGCAGGCCGTGCGCGCAGGGCATTCAGCGTGACAATGATCGACGAGCCGGACATGGCAAGGGCCGCAATGAGTGGCGTCACGAAGCCCATGACGGCGATTGGTACGGCGATCATGTTGTAAATCGTCGCCAAGCCAAGATTCTGCCCCATGATCGACCGCGCCCGCCGCGAGACCGTCAGAACGGTCGTGACCGGCTTGAGCGACACGCCAAGGAACACCGCATCCGACGCCGCCTGGCTGAGATGGACGGCCGTCACAGGCGACAGCGAAACATGGGCTGCGGCAAGCGCCGGCGCATCGTTCAGCCCGTCACCAACCATCATGACCTTACGTCCTTCAGCGGCGAGACGCTCGACATGGGCAATCTTGTCCTTCGGCGACAGACCGGCTTGCCAATCGGCGACACCAAGCTGATCTGCGGCCTCGGCGACCGGACCGTCACGATCGCCGGATAGGATTTCGACTCGGATATCTCTCGACATCAAATCGGCCACGACCTCAGTCGCGTCACAGCGCAGGGCCTGGGCGATCTCGATCGCGACCGGCGCGTCATCCCCACGACGGAACCACATCAGCGAACGGTCAGCGTGAGCAGCGCGAAGATTAACGTCCGTCACGCCGCAGAACGCCGCGCTGCCAAGTCGTACGTCGGTATCGTCCACGTTCGCGACAATGCCCTGCCCGGCCGTCTCGGTCGCGCCATCGACAGGACAGTTTGGCGCAGCGTGTGGTTGGAGCGCTGCCGAAAGCGGGTGGCGGCTTGAAAGCGCTAGCCGCCCGGCAAGCGCCAAATCGTCGCCGGACAGGGCATTGGCATTGGCGATTTCCGGTTCGGGCAAGGTCAGAGTGCCGGTCTTGTCGAACACGACCGTATCGACCTCAGCGAAGCGTTCGAGCGCATTGCCGGCATTCAGCAACACGCCGGACTTGAACAACGCACCCGACGCCACGACCTGAACCGCCGGTACGGCGAGCCCGAGCGCGCAGGGGCATGTGATGATCAAAACAGCGATCGCGGTGACGATTGAGAACTCCCAGCCGGCGCCGAGCAGAAGCCAACCGATTACGGTCGCGGCGGCAAGCGTATGCACCATCGGGGCATAAAGCTTGGCGGCGCGGTCAGCGAGATCGACATAGCGGTGTCGGGCTTCGAGCGCCCGGTCTAGGAGTCCCTGGACCTCGTCGATCAGCGTGCCGCTCTGGGCCGCCGTGACACGCAGGGTCAGTGCGGCGCCGAGATTAAGCGATCCGGCATAGACCGTAGTGCCGGGCTCGACCGGGTGCGACGCGGTCTCGCCGGTGACGAAGCTCTGATCCACCTCGCCAGTTCCCATCTCGACAACGCCGTCGACCGCGAGCCGTTCGCCCGCCGGCACAAAGACAAGATCGCCTTCGCCAACCTGTGAGACAGGCACTTCGCTGACACTGCCGTTGTTCGCCATCAACAGCGCCCGATCGGCCTTGAGTGCCGCCAGATTCTGCGCCATGG
The DNA here is from genome assembly GCA_039819185.1 of Pseudomonadota bacterium. Lineage (GTDB taxonomy): Bacteria > Pseudomonadota > Alphaproteobacteria > Rhizobiales > Tepidamorphaceae > JBCBSK01. The sequence continues at coordinate 29,370 of JBCBSK010000014.1, forward strand.
CACGCGTCCGGCGGCGCATCGACTGGTCGAGATAGCGGCCGATCAAAAGGAAGAACAACAGCATCACGGCGGAATCGAAATAGGCGTGATGCCGGCTCAGAAGCGTTTGCGCGACGCTCATACCCAGCGCCAGGAGAACGCCGAGCGAGATCGGCACGTCCATGTTCAACTGGCCGGCCTTCAACGCCCGGATCGCCGAGCGGAAAAAGGGCTGACCGGCATAGGCAGCTGTCGGCAGCGCGATCAGCGCCGAAACCCAGTGAAACAGATCGCGCGTCTCGGTGGTAATGTCGGACACATTGCCCGACCAAACAGACACCGACAAAAGCATGATGTTCATCGACGCGAAGGCCGCGACGGCGAGACACCTGAGCAGATGCCGTGCTTCGAGGTCCTCGGCGGCTTCCAGCGCGCCTGGATCGAAGGGATAGGCCCTGAAGCCGGCATCCTCGACCGCGCGCACGATATCACCGGCGGTTAAGCCTGCCTCCGTCCACTCAACGGCAAGCCTGCGGGTGGAGAAGTTCAGCCGCGCCTTTGTGACACCAGGCAAAGCATCGACCGCGGTCTCGATCTTGACCATACAGCCAGCACAGCGAATACCCTCAACCGCGAGTTCGAGACGCGCCGGTGCGCCATCAGCGCGGTCGACGAACCCGTCGAGACGCCGGCTGTCGACGAGTGCGGGGTTGGCAGGACTGTCGACCACCGACATGCGTGATCAATCCTCAAGCACAATCCGGTTGGCCGAGCGGTAGACAACGCTGTCCGCGTCCTCGCCAGTGATCACCAGTCGCCACTGGCCGGCGGGGATCGCATTGGCCTGACCAATATAGCGGCCAGCCTCCGACTCCGACAAGCGGATCGCGACGTCATCATCCTGCTGGGTCAACCGTTCAAAGGTCGCGGTGAAGGCCATGCCGTGTACCGGCGCGTCCTGCCTGTCACGGACATGGAGATCGACGATCACGACGTCCGACTGCCCGGCGCGGGCGACATCGGCGGCAACGGTCCAGCCCAGTTCTGCCTGTTGTTCAGCCTGGATGGCGCGCTCCTCGAAGCGCAGTCCCGCCTCATAGGCACTCTTGCCTTCCAAACCGGAAAAGGTCGTGAAGGCGAAATAGAGCAAAAATCCATTGGCGATGAAGATGACCGAAAAAAAGGCGATCATGGCCAGCAGAACGGTTCGTCCCGTGATGCGGCGCTCGCCGCCGCTGTCATGGCCTGTGGGCATGGTCGCAAAGCTCTCGCTCATCGTGGGGGTGCCTTGAAGTTGTCGGCAACGCTATCGGTCGCGCCGGTGTCAGGTTCGGTGATGGTGAAGGTAATCGGGACGGTCTCGTCGAGATCGGCGCCGAGAGGTGCGAAAACCAGAAGCCGGACTTCACGCGTTGTGTCGGGCCCGACCTCGACCAGCGGGCCGCCATCAACATACGTCGACACCCCGACCGCTTCGATGAGCAAGCCCTCGATCCCGTGGACCGTGACGATGAAGCGCCGGGTTTCAAGCTGCTTGTTCAACAGCCGCGCGGTGAAGCCGTTGCGGATAGAGCCATCCGAGAGCTCGACGAAGAGCGGATTGCGGTCGTGAATGACGGCGATCGATTCGGTCTGCCGTGTCACCAGCGCGAACAGCATGATCGCGGCGACGAGCGCGATGATCGCTGGATAGATCAGCGTCCGCGCCCGGATCATCTTGTAGATCGATGCTTCGCCTTTCTGACGACGCTCGATGTTCATTTCCGTGTCGTAGGCGATCAGCCCCGTTGGTCGACCGATGTCCTCCATGACACGGTCGCAGGCATCGATGCACAAACCACACTGGATGCATTCGAGTTGATCGCCATCGCGGATATCGATCCCGGTCGGGCAGACGGCGACACATTGGAAACAGTTGATGCAGTCGCCGGCCGGCTCGCCCGCGGCAATCGCCCGCTCGGCATGTTTGAGCGACATATGAGGTTCGCCGCGATCATGGCGATAGGTGACGTTGAGCGCCCATTCATCGGTCAGGGCTGCCTGAATGCGCGGCCAGGGGCAGGCATAAACGCAAATCTGCTCGCGCATATGACCCGCAAAGACATAGGTTGTCGCCGTCAGCACACCGATCGCGATATACCAACCGGCACCGGCCTGGAACGTTGCAAGCTCGTAGACCAGCGTTGGCGCGTCGTGGAAATAGAGCACCCAGGCGCCGCCGGTCCACCAGGCGATCAGGAGCCAGACCGTGTGCTTGCCGGCCTTTTCGCCAAACTTACGTAGGCTCCATTTTTCCTTGTCGAGTTTCATCCGGTCACGCCGGTCGCCCTCGAAGAGACGCTCGACGGCATAGAACAAATCGGTCCAGACCGTCTGCGGGCACAAATAGCCACACCAAAGGCGACCCGCGACAGCGTTCATCAAGAACAGCGTCATCGCCGCAATGACCAGAAGGCCGGTCAGGTAGTAGACCTCCTGCGGCCAGATTTCGATGAAGAAGAAGTAGGCGCGGCGACCGGGCAAATCGACCAGCACCGCCTGATCCGGCGCATGCGGCCCACGATCCCAGCGCACGAAGGGCAAAAGATAATAGACGCCCAACGCGAACGCCATGATGGTCCATTTGATCGTGCGGAACCGGCCCTTGATGGCCTGGGGATAGACCTTCTTGCGAGCGGCGTAGAGTTCGACCTTCTCGCCTTGGCTGCCCGCATCCGCCGTCGTCATATCGACACCTTGACTGTCATCCTAGGTGGCCTGTCACGACAGACCTATGGGATTCATCGTATTAGCTAAACCTAATGTATCTGGCGTGCGTCGGAGCGGCAATGCGCGGATTGCCGCTCCGTGTTTCGTCGTATCCACAGCGTCGGGCGCGTGGATCAGGCGCAGCTACTGACCACCGCCGAGCGAATGGACATACACCGCCAGTGACTTGACGGTGGCCTCGTCCAGACGTCCGCCAAATGCCGGCATTTCAGCACCACGACCGTTCAAGACGCCTTCCGCGATGGCCTCGGCGCTATCGCCATAGAGCCAGATGCCGTCGGTCAGGTTCGGCGCGCCAAGCGCCTGGAAGCCGGTGCCGTCTGGCATATGGCAGGCAGCACAATTGGCGGCATAAATCTCCGCCCCAGCCTCAAGGTCCGAGCCTTCCTCGGTCTCAAGTCCCGACAATGAGCGGACATATTGGCTGACCGCCGACACATCACCCCGCGACAATTGTGGGAAGGCCGGCATGTCGCCAATCCGAGCAGCCGGATCCTGAGCATTCCGGATGCCGTGGGCAATCGTGTACTGGATGTCCTCCAGCGTGCCGCCCCACAGCCAGTCATCATCGTTGAGGTTGGGGTAGCCGACAAAGCCTGTTGCCCCGGTGCCGTGACAGGCCGAGCAATTGTCGCCAAATGCCGCCCGGCCACTGGCCATGGCAAACTGCAGCAGATCCGGATCGGCCTGCACCTCGTCGAGCGTCGCCTCGACAATACCCTCGCCGAGAACATTGCGTTCAGACCTCAGTGCCTCGACCTGCTCGGCGACAAGCGCCCGCTGGCTATGGCCACGAATGCCCTTGGTGTAGTCGGAGATTAACGGCCAGGACGGCATCAAGATCCAGTAAACCACGGCCCAGATGATGCTGGCGTAGAACGTCCAGACCCACCAGCGCGGCAGCGGATTGTTGAGTTCGCGCAGGCCATCCCATTCATGGCCGGTGGTCTCAATGCCAGAGACCTCGTCAACGTGTTTTTCGGCCATGGATTAGTCCTCCCTGAGCGGGATTTTCGACGCTTCGTCGAACTTCTTGCCGTTTGACGGCCACAGCGCATAGGCCACGACGATTGCGAACAACAAGACGAAGTAGACAAGGCCCCAGGTCTGGGCGAAGGAGGCCAGTGAATCGTAGAGTTCCATCCCGTCCTCCTCAGCGCAGGTTGATTTCGGCCTGGTTGTCGAAGGTCGAGAAGTCGACCAGCGTGCCAAGCATCTGGAGATAGGCGACAAGCGCGTCCATTTCGGTCACCCGCTCGGGATCGCCATCGAAGTCGCGCATGTTAACCGTCGGATAGCGCGCTTCGAGTCCGTCCGGATCGGCCCCATCGCCGAGCGGATCGGCCTGGGTCCGGACGTCCTGGAGCGCGAGTTCCAGCATCTCGTCCGAATAAGGCACGCCATAGATCTGATTGATCCTCAGATCGAGGGCGATGTCCTCATAATCGAGTTCGGTCGTCGCCAGGAATGGGTAGCCCGGCATGATCGAGGCGGGCGAGACAGAACGTGGATCGATCAGGTGCTGAACCTGCCATTCGTCGGAATACTTCCCTCCGACGCGCGCCAGATCCGGCCCCGTCCGCTTCGACCCCCATTGGAAGGGGCGGTCATACATCGATTCGGCAGCGAGCGAATAATGGCCGTAACGCTCGACCTCATCCCTTAGCGTCCGGATCATCTGGCTGTGACAGGTGTAGCACCCCTCACGGACGTAGATGTTTCGGCCGGCCAGTTCGAGCGGGGTGTAGGGGCGCATGCCCTCGACCCGCTCGGTTGTGCTCTTGAGGTAAAAATTCGGCACCAGCTCAACCAAGCCGCCGATCGACACCGCGATCAGGATGCCGATCAAGAGGACCAGGGAGTGGCGCTCGAAGACGCCATGCTTATCAAGCAACATTGGTCACGTCCTCCTATTCGGCCGGCTGCAGGGCAGGCCGGGCCGAGGGTTCGACCTCGGCTTCGGCCGGCTCGCCATAGCGGGCGGTCATGTAGAGGTTGTAGGCCATGATCACCGCGCCGACGACGAACAACGCGCCGCCCAGAGCCCGGATCACATAGAACGGATGCATCGCCTCGACCGTCTCGATGAACGAGAACTCGAGGAAGCCGAGATCGTTATAGGCGCGCCACATCAGGCCCTGCATGATGCCCGACACCCACATCGCCGAGATGTAGAGGACGATGCCGATCGTGGCGGTCCAGAAGTGCCAGTTGACGAGCTTCAGCGAATACAGGCCCTTGCGGTTCCACAGCCACGGAACGAGGCAGTAGAGCGCACCGAAGGAGACGAAGCCGACCCAGCCGAGCGCGCCGGAATGGACGTGCCCGATGGTCCAGTCGGTGTAGTGACTGAGCGAGTTCACCGCCCGGATCGACATCATCGGACCTTCGAAGGTCGACATCCCGTAAAACGCCACCGACACGACCAGCATCCGCAGCACCGGATCGGTCCTCAGCTTGTCCCAAGCCCCCGACAGCGTCATCAGGCCGTTGATCATGCCACCCCAGGACGGCATCCACAGCATCACCGAGAACGTCATGCCAAGGGTCTGCGCCCATTCCGGCAAAGCGGTGTAGTGCA
>JBCBSK010000015.1:0-33653 GCA_039819185.1 Pseudomonadota bacterium
CGGGAACGGCGGCTTGGACGGCCAGAACGCCTTGAGCGCAAGATGCAGCATCACCGTCGAATCCTTGCCGATCGAATACAGAAGGGCCGGATTTTTGAACTCTGCAGCCACCTCGCGCATGATGTGGATGCTTTCAGCCTCGAGGGCGGCAAGGTGCTTGGGCAAGGGGTGCAGGCGGCGTGGCGGCGTCTTGAAGCGCGCGGCATAGGCCTGAATGGCGGCTGAAGGGTTGGCAGTATCGGACATGAAACACTCGGGCTGTGCAACGCGGCTCAGGGGCCGCAGAAGATGTGGCACATGCGGCCAAGCCCAACCCAAAAACGGTGGCCGACCGCGAAGCGGTTGCCCTAGCGCGCTTTTTCTGCGCCAGCAAGCCCGTCAGCGATCACGAACTGAATCAATGCTGCAATGCAGCATTGCTGTGGCGCGACGGAGAAAGGGGCCTTGCCGTGCCAATCGGTGTAAGATGGCGCAGATCGCGAGTACCCGGCCCAATTGGAAGTAGGACTGACAAACCAGATCTCGTCCAATGGGTTGGCATGTCACACAGCACATTCAAGAGTTCAAACCTAGCGATGCAAGGTGATTGAGACAGTCGCGGTTCCGACAACAGGCCAATAGGTCATGCTTGGGCAGCCTCACAAGCATCTTGATCCGGGATCCGTGGGCCCGCGCTCCCTGCCCGGCCTTTGTGAACGACTTGGCCAGTCGGGCCCAGGACTGAGCACTAACGCCGGTCCCACTCTGGCGACGCCCCAAATCGGTCCTTCAGGAAATCGATGAAAACGCGCACTTTGGCTGCAAGGAATCGATTGGGCGCGTAGAGCGCGAAGATGCCCAGTTCGGTTGGTGGAAAATCCGGTAAGATCGGCTCAAGTCGGCCTGCTGCAATGTCACGACCTATAAGAAATGTCGGCAACAAGGTGATGCCCCGCCCTGCCAACGCGGCATCGCGCAGGACCTCGCCATTGTTGGCACAGAAGGTCGAGTTGATCGGGATCGTAATCGGTTTGCCATCACGTTCCAAAGTCCATCGCTGCCGGGTGGTCGTGTGCCCGAAATTCAGGCAGGAATGTTGCATCAGGTCTGAGGGAGCCTGCGGTCGGCCTTCCCTGTCAAGATAGTCGGGAGAAGCGGCCAGAGCCCGCAACGCTGGAGAGAGTTTGCGTGCGATCAAGCTCGAATCCTCTAGCTGCGCGATGCGGATCGTGACGTCGAAGCCTTCCTCGATGGGGTCGACGAAGCGATCGGTCAGCATCAGCTCGACCCTGACCTCAGGATAGATGTCCATGAAGGCGGCGATGGCATGCCCCAGATGCATGGTTCCGAAGGACATCGGGGCATTGACCTTGAGGACACCACGCGGCTCTTCATGGAGTTGGGTGACCTGACGCTCGGTCTCTTCGATCCGCGCCAGGATATCGACACAGCGCTCGTAATAGGCGAGCCCGGCTTCCGTTGGGCTGACCCGACGCGTCGTTCGGTCGAGCAGACGCGCGCCCAACTCAGCCTCCAACTCCTTGACGCCCTTGCTGACCGCGGACCGGGTGACGCTGAGTTGCCGTGCTGCCTCCGCGAGGCTGCCCAGAGCAACTACCTTCACCAAGGCGCGCATGGCGTCGAGCTTGTCCATGAGATTGGTTCCATTCCGGCGACAGTCTGGGCGCGCTGGATACGTTGTCTCCCTTAGGCCGTCAATCTACCTAGCAGTCATCGGTTGTCGACCAGGGGGACTGCACCGTCGAGCGCCACGCTCGGCAGGCTGACCCCGAAGATTGGCAACGCATCAACATCGACCATGAGCCGCAAACGGCGTTCAGCGCGCCAAGAGTGTCATCGCTGGCGGCCGGCTATCTGTGACAGCGAAAAGGGGAATCCGATGTCCACCAACCCGAAACACGAGATGATTTCGCCCGACAATGCAGCGCTTGTGCTGATCGATTTTCAGCCAGCCATGTACCAGGGCGTCGAGAGCCACGATCGGTTGTCGGTCTTCAACAATGTCCAGATCCTCGCCAAAGGCGCAAAGCTCTTCGGCCTGCCGACCGTTATCTCGACCGTTGCGAAGGACAGCTTTTCCGGCCCGTTCATGCCGGAAGTGACAGATCTCTTTCCCGGTCACGACATCATCGACCGCACCTCGATCAACTCTTGGGTTGACGACAGCTTCCGCAAGGCCGTCGCTGCAACCGGCCGCAAGAAAATCGTGCTGGCCGGCCTTTGGACCGAAGCCTGCGTCATGTTCCCAACGCTCGACATGCTGGGCGAAGGCTATGAGGTCTACATTCCTGCGGATGCCTGCGGCGACGTCACGCCCGAAGCCCATGAGCGCGCGATGCAGCGTCTCGTCCAGGCCGGCGCCGTGCCGATGAACGCGCTGCAGTTCATCTTCGAACTGCAGCAGGACTGGGCCCGCGGCACGACCTATGACGGCGTCATGGAGATCCTCAAGGCGCACACGCCCTACGGCATCCAGGTGCGTTTCTCCAAGTGGGCGCTCGGCGAGCACGCCTCCGAAGCCGGCGCATAGTTGGCTGACCAATGGCCGATGTCCGCCCCTATGCGATCGCGCTCGCTGTCGGCCTTCTGGTCGGCATCATCTACGCGCTGTTGAACGTACGCTCTCCGGCGCCGCCGGTTGTCGCCCTCATCGGCCTTCTGGGCATGTTGCTTGGCGAACAGATGCCCCCGCTCGCCAAGCGCGTGCTCTCAGGCGAAGGGCTGAGCCTGTCTGCCATCAAGGAAGACTGTGCCGAGCACGTCCTCGGACAACTGCCCACCCGCAATGACCCCGAACCCACAGATAAAGGGGATACCGCATGAGCCTGTCTCGACGCCCGGTCCTGAAAGGGATCGCAGCAACCGCGGCCCTCGCCGCCTTTGGTCCCCAGGCCGCCTGGGGTCAGACCGCTGACACCACAGCTGACCTGGTTGTGGTCAATGGCCGCATCACCACGATGGACCCGGATCGCCCCGAGGCGACGGCGCTTTCCGTGAAGGATGGCGTGTTCGTCGCGGTCGGATCCGATGATGACATCCGCAGCCTGGTCGGCCCCTTCACCCAAGTGATTGATGCGCGTGGCCAACGGGTGATCCCGGGGCTGAACGACAGCCACACACATGCAATCCGTGGTGCCGTGAACTACAATCTCGAAGTCCGCTGGGACGGTGTTGATAGTCTCGAAGAGGCACTGGCGCTCCTGCGCGCTCAGGCCGACCGTACGCCCCAGGGACAGTTCGTCCGCGTTGCGGGTGGGTTTTCCGAGTTCCAGTTCAAGGAAAAGCGCCTGCCGACGGTGGCGGAACTGGACGCCGTTGCGCCCAACCACCCCGTTCTGATCCACCATCTCTACAAGCTGACGCTCTTGAACTCCAAGGCGGTGGAGTATCTCGGCTACGATCAGCCGGGACACCCGACCTATCCCGGCGGGATTATCGAGAAAGACGCCGGCGGCAACGCGACAGGCCGTGTCTTGGCGGCACCTTCCGGCCTTGTGATGTACAAGACCCTGGACGCCGCACCGAAGCTGTCGATCCGCGACCAGATCAACTCGTCGCTTCAGTATTTCGATGTGCTGAACGAGCTTGGGATCACCTCGGTCTCGGATGCTGGTGGCGGCGGCATGGAGTTCCCCGATGCCGATCCCTACAAGGTCATCCGCTGGCTGCATGGTGAGCGGCTCCTGACGACCCGCATCGGCTACCACTCCTTCCCACAGACCAAGGGTGAGGAACTGTCGGACTATCAGCGTTGGACAGCCGAGATCCGCGCCGGGTCCGGCGATGACATGCTGAAGTTCGTCGGTGCCGGCGAAAACCTTGGCTGGGCCTCCTACGACTACGAGATCTTCGCTGATGCGCGTCCCGACATCGATGCCGATGCCGAGGCGTATCAGACCCAGGTCATGACCGCTCTCGGGGAAGGTGGCTGGCCCTTCCGGCAGCACATAACCTACAATGAAACGGGTGATCGCCTGCTGCCCGTCTATGAAGAGGTTGCGCGCGGCGCCGGCCTTGTCCCGGGCTGGTTCGTCGATCATGTCGAAACGTTCAGCCAGGCCAATCTGGAGCGCATCGCCGCACTTGGCGGTGGCATCGCGCTGCAGAACCGCATCCAGTTCCAGGCGGAGGACTTCATTGCCAATTACGGCGCCGAAGCCTTGAAGATGACGCCGAACTTCCGCGCTATCCTCGACCTTGGCGTGCCGGTCGGCGGCGGCACGGATGCGACCCGGGTCACGTCGTTCAATCCTTGGTATTCGATTCAGTGGATGACAACGGGTCTGAGCCGCGGCGGCCTGCCGATGTATGACGACGCCAACCTGCTGACCCGTGAAGAAGCTCTGCGCCTCTGGACCGTTGGTTCAGCCTGGTTCACCGGCGATGCCGGCCGCAAGGGCGCCATCACACCCGGACAAATGGCTGACTTCGTGGTGCTAGACCGTGACTACTTCACCGTCACGGATGCCGAGATCGCCAAGTTAAAGGCCGATCTGACTGTGGTCGATGGCAAGGTCGTCTATGGCGCCGGCACCTTTGCAGCGCAGGATCTCACTCACGTTCCGCCGATCAGCCCCGACTGGTCGCCCGTGATCATGCAAGGTCGCGACATCTGACCATTCGACATGGGATCCTTCAAGGACCGGCACCCGCCGCCGGTCCTGCCCCCGCAGCGCAGAACCGGAGTCTTCCTGATGGCCGATCTCATCCTCATCAACGGCAAGATTACCACGATGGATCCGGAGCAACCGGATGCGTCCGCCGTGGCCATCGAAAACGGGTTGATCAAGGAGGTCGGGTCCGGCGCGGACGTTTTGCGCCTGAAAGGTGCCGAGACGCAGGTGATCGATCTCAACGATCAATGGCTGATCCCCGGCCTCATCGATAGCCACACCCATATTGTTCGTCAGGGCAACAATTTCGCGATGGAACTGCGCTGGGATCAGGTGCCCTCGCTTGCCGATGGTTTGAGGATGTTGAAAGCGCAAGCCCAGCGCACGCCGGCGGGCCAGTGGATCCGCGTCGTGGGTGGATGGTCAGCCGACCAGTTCGCCGAAAAGCGGCTGCCGACACTCGATGAGATCAACGCGGTAGCGCCCGACGTGCCGGTCTACGTTCTGCACCTTTATGACCGCGCATGGCTGAACAAGGCAGCCTTGCGCGCGCTTGGGATCGACAACCATTTCTACGAGCCGTTCGTGTCGGGTCGACTTGAGCGCGACGACGACGGCAACCCGACCGGGCTGGCCCTGGCGCGCCCCAATGCGCAGCCATTGTACGCCCTGCTCGACATGGCGCCGAAGCTCGATGTCGAACAGCAGATCATATCGACCAAGCACTATTTCCGGGCGCTGAATGCGCTCGGGCTGACGTCCGCGCTCGATTGCGCCGGCGGCTTCCTGAACTACCCGGAAGACTATGGCGTCATAACCGAGCTCAACAAACGCGGCGAGCAAACGGTCCGCATCGGATATCAGCTCTTCGCACAGCGCCCACTGTTCGAATTGGACGACTTCAAGCGCTGGAATGACATCGTCAAACCAGATCAGGGTGACGACTATCTGAAGTGTATCGGTGCCGGCGAGATGCTGGTGGCTTCGGCCTACGATTTTGAGGATTTCTCCTATCCCCGTCCCGACCTGCCGAAGCGCATGGAGGGCGATCTCAGGCCTGTTCTCGAATTCCTGTTCGAGAACCGTTGGCCGATCCGCTTTCACTGCACCTATGAGGAAAGCGCCCATCGCCTGCTGAGCGTCGTCGAGGAAGTGGGTCGCGACAAGGGTTTGGAGGAGTTGAACTGGGTCTTCGATCACGGCGAAACGGTCAGCGAAAAGACCATGGAATGGGTTGCTCGGCTCGGCGGCGGCATCAGCTACCAGAACCGGATCGCCTTCCAGGCCACAGCTTACAAGCACCGCTATGGCGAGGCTGCCTTACATGACGTGATGCCGGTCAAGAAAATGATGACCTCGGGCGTGCCGCTCGCTGCCGGAACCGATGCCACACGCGTCTCGTCCTATAATCCATGGCTTGCGATCCACTGGGCCGTCTCCGGAAAGGGCCGCGGCGGTGATGTGATCTGGCAGCCGGCAAACTGCTTAAGCCGCCAAGAGGCCCTCAGTCACTGGACGGCAGCCGGCGCCTGGTTCAGCCGGGAAGCGGGCAAGAAGGGCCAGATCAAAGCCGGCCAGTTCGCCGATATGGCCGTGCTTGACCGCGACTACTTCGCGGTGCCCGAGGATGACATCATCAACATCGCGGCCGATCTGACATTTACTGGTGGCAGGGTCGTGCACGCCAAGGGCGCGTTTGCCGAACACGCTCCTGAAGCGCTTCCAAGCCTGCCGGACTGGAGCCCGGTGCCCCCGTTTGGAGCTCCCGGCGTGCCACCTTTGCATCCCGCCATGTCCGTGACCGTCCAGTCGGAGAGTGTCCAATGAGCAACCAGCCCCAAGACGCCGTCACCATCGATCACGAGGAAGCCGGCAGTAAAGGACGCTATGTGGCCAGGGTCGCCGGCATGGATGCCGAGGCCGAGCTGACCTATTCGCGCATGTCGAGCCAATTGATCATTGTCGACCATACCGTCGTGCCCGATGACCTGCGCGGCAAAGGTCTCGGAGCAGCACTTGCGGCACAAGTGGTCGCAGATGCGCGCGCTCAGGGCTTTCGCATCATCCCTCTGTGCCCGTTCTTCAAGGCACAGGCCGGGCGGCATCCGGAGTGGGCCGATGTCCTCCAAGGCTGACGACACCGCAGTCCTTGGCGACACCAAGCCGGGCGCGTTCGCGCCGTTCGGATATCGCGCATTCGCACTTTTGTGGACGGCGACGTTGATCTCCAATGTCGGCACCTGGATGCATGACGTTGGGGCCGGTTGGTTGATGACCAACCTTAGCCCATCACCAGCCATCGTGGCGCTGGTGCAGACAGCCACAACAGCGCCCATCTTCCTGTTCGCACTGTTTGCCGGTGCACTGGCCGACCGGGTCGACAAACGTAAATTCCTTTTGTTGATCAATGTGATTCTGACTGCGGTCATCGCGCTCATGGCAGTTCTGGTCGCGTCGGATTCGATCACGCCGCTTGGTCTTCTGGCCTTCACGTTCCTGATTGGGACAGGTGCTGCTTTCATGGCGCCGGCCTGGCAGGCGATCGTGCCTAGCCTTGTGCCGCGCTCACACTTGCAGCCGGCCATCGCGCTGAACTCGATGGGCATCAACCTTGCCCGCGCCATCGGCCCTGCCCTCGCTGGCTTCTTGATCGCCGCCGTCAGCGTCGCAACCCCGTTCTTCGCCAATGCCGTGAGCCATCTCGTCATCATCGCGGCCCTTCTGTTGTGGAAGCCATCACCTGCGCCAGATCGCAAGCTGCCACCGGAACCCTTGATGGGGTCGATCGTCACGGGCCTGCGCCATGCCAGCCATAACGGCCCGCTGAAAGCGACTCTGCTGCGGTCATTCGGGTTCTTCATTTTTGCCAGCGCCTATTGGGCTTTGTTGCCACTCGTCGCACGGGGTCTCGACGGCGGAGGCGCCGAGGTCTACGGCCTGCTGCTGGCAGCAATCGGAACCGGAGCGGTCGCCGGTGCCTTGCTTCTCCCCATGATGCGCGCCTATGTCGACGTCAATCGGCTTGTCGCGGGCGGAACCATCGTCACGGCGGCCGCGATGATCCTGTTGGGGCTGACGACAAGCCCGATGATCGCCATCCCCGCAGCCTTTGTTGGCGGGCTCGGTTGGATCACGGTGCTGACCAGCCTCAACGTCTCGGCGCAAACGTCCTTGCCCAATTGGGTGCGCGCACGGGGACTATCGGTTGCGCTGATGGTCTTCTTCGGCTGCATGGCGGTTGGTTCGGCCGGCTGGGGCCAACTGGCCGCAGCAACGTCGACCGGCATGACGCTGATGATCGCGGCCATCGGTGTGGTGATCGCCATTCCGCTCACCTGGCGGGCGACGTTGGGCCAAGGCGAGGCCTTGGACCTCACGCCTGCGATGAGCTGGGCAGACCCAATTGTTGCAGAAGATGCCAGTGCGACCTTGGACCGGGGACCAGTGCTCGTCACGATCCGCTACGAAATCGAGGACCAGCAGGGCTTTCTCGAGGCAATCCATGCACTCTCATCGGAACGCTATCGCGACGGGGCCTACGATTGGGGCGTCTATCAGGACGCGGCGACCCCAAATGTGTGGATCGAGTGGTTTTTCGTGTCGAGCTGGGCGGAGCATCTGCGCCAACACGAGCGCGCAACCATGGCCGACATCGATCTGCATGAGGCAGTAAGAGGCTATCACACGGGATCAGAGGATCCGCGCGTAGATCACATGCTTGCCGCGACGCGCTAACCTATGGTGGGTCTCGTTGCGCGCATAGAGCATAGCTGCAAGACAAAGCACTGACTGAAATGGCCATGTGATTGCCGGCTTAACGTCTTGATATGTCGCCTCTGTCAACACAAGCGATATCCCTCGATAACAACTATTGCCGACGAAAGCAGCCCGTAGATCAGGGAGTACGGACATGTCGCGATACGATCGGCTGATGGATCGCGTCGCACGGGGTGAGCGGATCCTGATCGATGGCGCTGAAGAGCAGGCCGCCATCATGGCCGAGGCAGATGCCGATCTTCTGACGCTTGAGATGATGGTCGATCTCGAGCGCATGACCGTTCTCCTCGATGCCGCGCAGACAAGCGACCTGCCTGTCTGGGTGGGGCTCTCTTGCGAACGGGAAACCGGTGGCACCGTTCGGCTTGCACGAGGCGGTCGTTTGGCCGACGCTCGTTCAGTTGCGACCCAAAAGGCGGCTCCGCTGGTCACCATAATGCACACGGAAGTGGAAGACGTGGGCGCGTGTCTGGACCTTGTTGATGCCCACTGGACCGGGCCAGTCGGTGTCTATGCTCATTCCGCGCGCTGGGAGGGTCAGGTCGGGATCTTCGATCAAACAGTTCCGCCAGACGCTTGTGCAGAGTATGCCAGGTCGTGGCTCACACGTGGCGTGCAAGTCATCGGCGGCGGCTGCGGTTTGGGCGTCGATCATATCAAGGCGCTAAAGCCCTTGGTATAAGGACAGTTGATTTCAGATTGGCGTGAGATGCTCGGAGCCTATCCGCCTGGCCGAAACCATGCTTGCCATCTCTCAACCTAGTTTCACTTTTATTTCCATGCGTTCCCGATGCCCCGTGGCAAACCACGCGGTCAGACGGCATCGCCGTCAACGACCTGCGCCGAACAGTCGAGATGCGCGGTTGAGCGATGATTGAAATCAAGGGAGCGTTTGGCCGACAAGATGTCCCAAACGTCTCCCAAATGATTCAAACGCGGCGACACCAAACCGTCGCCAGATGAGTCAGATGCCATGGTGGGCGCACTAGGGCTCGAACCTAGGACCCGCTGATTAAGAGTCAGCTGCTCTACCAACTGAGCTATGCGCCCCCCGGCGAGCGGGACCAGGCCCCCTCGTCAGGAGGCGGTCATATAACAATGGCAGGTTGACAAGTCTATAAGTGGACCGTCGACAGACCGTTTCACAAAGGTGATTTGTAGCTTCAATCGCAATGTAACGTTAATACCATCATGACGGCCCGCCCGCCCCGCCCCATGCGCTTCGCCGCGCATCTCCAGGAGACATCCGTATGCACATCGTCCAACTCAGCGATCTTCACGCCACGCCGCTGGGAACAGCTTGCTACCGGGTGGCCGAAACCAACATGCTCCTGGAACGCGCTGTCAGCGCAGTTCTTGCGCTCGATCCCGCACCCGACTGCGTGCTCATCTCTGGCGATCTGACCGATCTTGGCCAGGCCGATGAATATGTTGCCGCCTTGGCCGCGCTGCAGCGGCTGCCAATGCCGGTCTATGCCATCCCCGGAAATCATGACACGCGTGAGGAGTTCCGCGTCGCGTTCTCCTCGGCCGCCTTCTACCCAGAGCATGACATCTTCGTGCACTACGCGATTGAGACGCACATGGTCCGTATCATCGCGCTCGATACCACGATCCCGGACTCGCATGCCGGCGAACTCTGCGACGAACGCCTCGACTGGTTCGAGACCAAGCTCGCGGAAGACCCGGACCGGCCAACGCTTGTTATGATGCACCACCCGCCCTTCGATTGCGGCATCGGCTTCATGGACGCGATCGCGCTGCTCGACGGCCGTGAGCGCTTCGCAGAGATCGTCCAGGCCAATGCGCAGATCGAACGGGTCGTCTGCGGCCATCACCACCGGCCGATTCAGGCGCGGTTTGCCGGAACGCTGGCCCAGATCGCGCCAGCGACCGGACATCAGGTCGCGCTTGACCTGACTCCCGAACCGCGCGCCCAATTCGTCATGGAACCACCGGCGTTTCTTATCCATCGCTATGCGCCGGAGACCGGGATCGTCACCCACCAGGCCTAGGTCGAGGCCTATCCGGGACCGTATCCGTTCCCCGAGTGATCAAGACTCTCGCGACAACACCCTGATCCGGCTGTCGAATTCACCTCTGTCAACATAGCAGCCGTGGAGATGCCGGAACCCTGTCGACGGATCGAAAGCGTCACGGCCATGCAAGACGCGACGATTGTCGAACACGACCATCTCGCCACCCTTTAGCTTCAGCGTGACCAGATAGGCGTCATTCCGGCTTAGCGTCATATATTTGCGATAGGCCCGATAATAGGCATCCTGCTGATCAGCCGGAAGGTCCAGGATGTCGGCAAGATGGGCGTTGAAATGGATCTCAGCGACCTCCTCCCCCTCGAGCCGAATCACGGTCTTGCGGCGGCGGATGTCGTAGTCGGCATCGTGGAAGCGGAACGGAATAGAGACCGTCGAGAGTAGTGTGAACGCGTCCCGATCATCACGGCGGATGTCGTCCGCCACGGCATAACCGTCACAGAACAGCGAGCCACCGCCGTCCGCCTCATTGGCGAGGCAATGCAGGAACTGATAGCCCGGCGGCAATTCCTGATTGGTCAGATCAGTGTGCAATGGTAGCCGATGCGACGTGTAGGCTAGGTTGTTCGGATCAGGCTTTGAGACGACGTCAAACTCGATGCCGAAATTGGTCTCGCGCAAAAAGCCGATGCGGCGCGCGACCTCCATTCCCGCCTCGACCCGATCCTCAAGCGCCTCGACGATGGAAAGACCTGTGCGCTTGGTTGCGATCAGCCATTCCTTTAGCGCCTCGTCCGAGGTTAGGATGTCAGATGCGCGGGCACGTGGAACAGCGCCGGCGCCAAGATCGGCTCGCCATAGCATCGGTGCTACAGCGGCTGGATCAGGACGCGGCTGCCCTGGCCGGTGCGCGTAGAGCAGATCGGCCGGGAACCGACTGACGTGACCGTCGACGCCGTTCGCACCCGGCCAGGTGAGTTCGATCGTCTCGCCATCAACCCGGCTCATCTCCGGCGCGAGATCGACCGGCACCGAGGTGAGATCGAACTCTCGTTCCAAAGTCTGCGGGTGAAAGCCCGATGGACAATTGTCCCGGAGCCAAATGAAGGGAAAATCGGCCTGGTCACCATTTGGCCAGGCGACATGAAGGCTGCGCGTGTCGGCGCGTAAGGATGCTGACAGCATGAAAGAATGCTCCTGAAGCGGGTCTGACAGGGACTGACGCAATTCCGGGAAACGCGGGACCGGTTTTCCGTCCAGAATTGCGACCAAGAAACCTCGATCAACCCGCTAAAGGCGGCGGCCACCATTCGTGGATCTTGTTGTGTGGCGCTCCAGGCGAGCGCCCGACGACGCGTTCCATGTCGAACCCCAAGCCTCAATGGCCAAATGATCCGCAGAATTGATTGGGGAGGCAAGCGAAATCGGCGCTCGTCTCCCCGCCCCAGCGGAAAATCAACCCACGACCCTATGACGCCTCAAGTGCCTGGGCGTGAAGCTGGTTGCGCTTGACCATCAGCTTGTTCAGCGCATGCAGATAGGCCTTGGCCGACGACACAAGCGTGTCGGGATCGGCGCCGCGGCCGGTCACCGTGCGGCCATTTTCTTCCAACCGAACCGAGACTTCGGCCTGTGCGTCGGTACCTTCGGTCACCGCATGAACCTGATAGAGTTGCAGGACCGCCTCGTGCGGCACGAGCAGCTTGATGGCGTTGAAGGTCGCATCGACCGGGCCGTTGCCGGTGGCTTGCACGGTCTGGTGCGTGCCGTCGATGTCGAGCGTCAGCGTCGCTGACTGCGGCCCCATGGAGCCTGCGATCACCGTCAACGCGGCGACCTTGATGCGGTCCTGGCGCGAGCCGATTTCCTCATCGATCAGCGCTTCGATGTCCTCGTCATAGACATGCTTTTTCTTGTCGGCGAGCGCCTTGAACCGGCGGAACGCGTCCTCAAACGCATTATCGCCGAGGTCGTAGCCGAGATCGCGCAGCTTTTCCTTGAAGGCATGACGGCCGGAATGCTTGCCCATCACGAGGCTGGTGGCGCGCACGCCGACATCTTCAGGCCGCATGATCTCATAGGTCTCGGCGTGTTTCAGCATGCCGTCCTGATGAATCCCTGATTCATGGGCAAACGCATTCTTGCCGACGATTGCCTTGTTGTATTGCACCGGAAACGACGTCGCAGCCGCGACCAGTTTCGAGGCCGGCGTCAACAGCGTCGCGTCGATCCCGGTCTCGTAGGGCAGCACATCGGACCGGGTGCGGATCGCCATTACAACCTCTTCAAGCGCTGCATTGCCCGCCCGCTCGCCGATGCCGTTGATCGTGCATTCGATCTGTCGCGCCCCGCCGTCGAGACCTGCAAGCGAGTTCGCGACGCCAAGGCCGAGATCGTTGTGGCAATGGACCGAGAACACCGCCTTGTCGGCATCCGGTACGGTCGCGCGGATCGTCTCGAACATCGCCCGATATTCGTCCGGCGTCGCGTAGCCAACCGTGTCCGGCAGGTTGATCGTCGTCGCACCGGCCTTGATGGCGGCTTCAACACAGCGGCAGAGATAATCAATCGGTGTCCGGGTCGCGTCCATGCCCGACCATTCGACATCGTCGATCAGATTGCGCGCACGCGTCACCGTGGACGTAATGATCTCCAGAACCTCGTCCTGGCTTTTGCGCATCTGGTGTTCGAGATGGATCGGTGAGGTCGAGACAAAGGTGTGGATGCGACCGCGTTTCGCCCGTTTGACGGCTTCACCGCAGCGGTCGATATCGCCGTTGATCGCTCGAGCGAGCCCTGCAATGACGGCGTTGTCTGAGCGCTCGGCGATTGTGGCGACGGCTTCAAAGTCTCCGTCGGACGCAATCGGGAAACCGGCCTCAATGATGTCAACGCCCATGCGGTCAAGCATCTCGGCGACTTCGAGCTTTTCCTCAAACGTCATGGTCGCGCCGGGCGATTGTTCGCCGTCGCGTAAGGTCGTGTCGAAGATCACGACATGGTCGCGTCGGGACGTATCAGAGGTTGTTTCGGAATCAGACATGGTCTCGGTCCTGGTCTTCCGCCCGGAGCAGAGGTCATATGGGCGGGTTGTTATAGATGGAAGCTCTGTTGTCTCCCCTGAACACCCGTCCGCGATCCGAACCGTCGATGGTCAGGGGCTGATAAGGAGCAAGCCTAGGGCGAGACCGGCAGGCCGCGCCGAGCGCGCGGGCGCAAATGGTCCGGTGATGTGGCGGGCATGCGCCATCTTGACCGATCTCCTTGGACGGCAACCGCCGATCCGTGGCGCCGCTCATCTCAAACCCTGCGCCTCGAAGGTTAACGAGACCTTATCGACGCATCAACATCAACTGTTACAGCCGCGCGGAGACAAGCGCAAGCAGTGCTCAATTATGGCCGAGTTGAGTGCGTCCACAAACGTGCCACGCACCGCCCACGCTCACGCCTTGAAGCAGCATTTTCGCGCTCGAAGGCTGCGAAACGTCACCCAATCGCCGCGTCGAAACCCAATCCTCGCCGAACACCAGTCGCCTGATTGGGGCGTCGGACGCGCTGTCCGGCCTGACTGCAATCACTGCAAGGAGACTTCCATGACCTCTGCCATGTTACGAGCTCTCGGCGTGGCGACTGGCACCGCGGTGCTCGTCTCCCTCGCTTTGCCGGCTGCGGCACAAGACTGCGCCTCCAACATCCAACAGGTGGAAAGCGTGCTGCAAACCGCCAATCTGTCAGGCGAAGAGTTGGCTCAGATCAACACGACCCTGATGGAAGCCCAAGCGCAATTGTCAGCCGGAAACGAAGAAGGCTGCCAGGCGACGCTCCAACCTGTGATGGATGCGCTTGGCGTGGCCGGCTAAGCCCGTCGCAAGACGCGGCTGACGCCGTTTCCAAAAAAGATCGGGAAAGGGGACCTTCGGGCCCCCTTTCTTCGTTGTGTGTGGCGTTTCGCACCTGGGCCGGGGCAAACCGCGTGCCGTTTCGCACAGGCCATGCATGGATTGCCCTAAATCCCATCACCCGTCTGTGAAACGCCCGTGAGAGCGCCTTGCGGACCTTTCCTCCTCCGCCCACGTCGCAAACCACAGGCGGCATGTCCGCCTTCCGAACACCCGATCGCGCCAGCTGGCGCAAGCTACCTGGAGGAGACCACATGTCCGACACCACCATGACCCAAGCCGCCCCGACCGTCCGTATCAGAACGGCCCTGCCGTCCCCCGTGACCGTCGCCAAGATTGTTGGCGCAGGTGCGGTGGGCCTTGTTGCCTGGGAAGTCTTCGCCGGGCACATCACACCGCTGGTTCTGGGCGGTCCACTACAGCCGACGGGTCTGATCCGGGGACTGTTCGCCAACTTCGTCGGCGTTCCGATCAGCTCGACCACAGCAAGCGTCCTGCACTACGCCACCGCCCTACTCTTCTATCCGCTGGGGTATGTGCTCATGACCCAGATCGCCGAGCGGGCCGTGCCAGCGCTGCGCCATCTGGTGTGGCTCGCCATGCTCGGCTTTGTCGCGATCATGTCGGTCGACTTTGCCACAATGACCGTTGCCCAACCGCTCGGCGCATTTCTCGGGCTAAGCCTGATCGGATTTGCCTGGATCGCCGACCGCACCTCGATCAGTCGGTCGTTTGGCAATGGCCTGATGCTTGGGTTCGGCACCTGGATCCTGGCGCTCGGCGTTTTCGTCTCGCTTGCCGGCATGCCATTCATGCTGAACTGGGGCGGGCTGACGTGGATGTCGCTGATCGGCCATAGCCTCTATGGCCTTGCGGTCGCCTTCGTGTTCGATCGTCTGGCGCGAGCCTGATCGAGCCAGACCCGGAGCGTTCGCGGTCACAGCCCTTTTGAGCCTAAACCGCGAGCGTTCCCTCCGCCACGACAACCGCATGGCCGCCAATGCGGATTGCGTGCGCACCACCCCCATCGACATCGATTTCGAGCCGGATGCGGCTTGGCCGGCCCATGATATCGCCCTGCTCGAGGATGTACTCGTAAGACCCCGCCACCGGCTGATCGAATTGCAAGATCGGCCCGGCCATGGCAGCAGACGCAGAGCCCGTCGCCGGGTCTTCCTCGATGCCAGCGGCAGGCGCAAATGACCGGGCATGAAACGCATGATCCCGCGACAGCGTCTCGCGGCAATAGACATGGGCATGCCCCGTCTCGCCAAACGCCTTGTCGAAGGTGCGCCGGTCGACAGAGATCCGCCGCAGGACCGACAGATCCCGCACCGGCAGAAAGTCAAACGACGCCCCACCGGCAAAGCCATAGCGGGTGGGTTTGTGGTTTTCGAAGCCGATCTCGCGCGGTGTCAGGCCAAGCGCCGCCGCCGCCAGATCGGGATCGACCGCCCCGCCGAGCGCGGCTGGCTGCTTCGGCACGTCGAACTCGGCATAGGCATCATCATTGGTCAGCCTGACGCCGACCCGCACTGTGCCAATCCCCTCTTCGAGCACGACAATCCCCTCGCGCTTGCCCGCGCCCGGCCACAGGCTGTGGGCAAGATGGATCGCGCCACCAACCGTGGGGTGGCCGGCAAAGGGCAGTTCATGCACGGGCGTGAAGATGCGCGCCTTCGCCGTGTGCCGGTCATTGGATGGCTGGCACAGGAAGATCGTCTCGGAGAGATTGAACTCAGCGGCGATCTTCTGCATCGCCGTGTCGGAGAGATCGTCCGCGCCCGTGACCACGGCAAGCGGATTGCCCTCGAGCGGCTTGGTGGTGAAGACGTCGAGAATGGCGTACGCGCGCGGCATGGGAGCTCCGGATCAGGCGGGACAAACGGCGCAGATCGCCAAAGCGCTGCGCCGCAGGGTCAAGAAGGCTGCCTTGTCGGGGCTTCCGCCGCCGCCGTCAAGCGGGGGAGCGCGTTAGGCTGCCACCGCGCCGTCACCGCGATCGTCGTCCCGGCCCGACCAACGCCGCGACAGGCTCTCGAACGCATTGACGAGTTCGGAGACGAAGGCCTTTTCCGGATAGAGCACAAAGCCCGTGCCCCTGAGGCCGTCGGAGAACTCGGCGACGTCCGGATCCTGATGGCGGATGCCTTCATAGGTCGCGACGATGTCGGACTTATCGGTGCCCTCAAGCCGGCCCTTTGCGACGTCTGCGACATCAGCGCGGGCGATTGCCTCAGCTTCGGCCTCGGTTGCGGCCTGGACGAAGCGCCAAGTGTAGAAGCCGACCCGGCCCTTGGTCGCGCCGGCATGGTCTTCCCGGACCCGCCAATTGCGGCCCTCGAACAAAAAGGCATGCCACTCGGCCATCACGTCCCTCCGGCGCCGGCGTCTTCGGTTAGCCAAGAGTGACGTGAATTGGGTAACGAGGCGTTAACGGTCGAAAGAACAGGGAGAGGAGCGCAGAGTTCGTCATCCCGGACGCTACAAGCGCCCGAAACCCCTTCCGGTTTCGGCAAGCGCTTGTTGGATCCGGGATCCAGAGCAGCAAGTAGAGAGACCGCTGCTCTTGATCCCGGATAGCTCGAAAATGCTTCCAAATCAGAGATTTGGACATTTCCAGCTTCCGGGATGACGCGGTGTGAGGGCGTAAATCCTAGGCGAGTTCCTTCACCAACCGTGGGAGAGATCGCCCAGCAATAGAGGCGGAGGGGGTCGTGCCGGTGACGACACAGCCCATGCGCTCGTAGAAGCCTTGCGCCTGCGGGTCGGAGTCGACGCCGATGGTCGAGGTGCCGAGCTGGCGGGTGACCTCCTCAACCTTGGCCCAGAGTTTCGCGCCCACGCCTGTGCCGATGAAGGGCGGATCGACGAACGCGGCATAGACTTCTGCCACGCCGTCATCCAGCCGCACATCACAGAAGCCCGCGAGTGTACCGTCAGGCATTTCGGCAACCCATGTCTCGCCGGCGGTCAGTGTCTCCGGCGTGACGGTCAGTTCGTCGACACAAGCCGCCATGAAGGCGTCATCATAGCCCCAATGGGCCTTGGACCGGAGCGCGATGTCGGTCAGGACCGCACAGTCGGCCGGCGTCGCGCGCCTGATCGTTAGACCTGAACTGGACGCTTGGGCGGCGTCGATCGAGCTGGGGTTAGTCAAAAGCCGTAACGCTCCCTCTCTAACGCGCTTTCAGACGCAAAACCGGTTCCCAATCTCGCTGAAAACGCTCCTTCTTTAACGCGCTTTCAGACGCGAAACCGGTTCCCACTTTCACTGAAAGCGCTCCCTCTCTAACGCGCTTTCGGACGCAAAACCGGTTCCCACTTTCGCTGAAAGCGCTCTAGTTCTTCGCCTTGTCCACCAGCGCGCCGGCCTTGATCCACGGCATCATGCCGCGCAGCTTTTCGCCGACTTCCTCGATCGGGTGGGCGTCGTTCATCCGCCGCGTCGCCTTGAACTTCGGCTGGCCGGCCCTGCACTCGCGGATCCACTCCGATGTGAAGGCACCGGACTGAATGTCATGCAAAACCCGGCGCATTTCGGCGCGGGTCTCGTCGGTGACGATGCGCGGGCCCGAGGCGTATTCGCCGAACTCGGCGGTGTTCGAGATCGAGTAGTTCATGTTGGCGATACCGCCTTCATAAATCAGGTCGACGATCAGCTTCACCTCGTGCAGGCACTCGAAATAGGCCATTTCCGGCGCATAACCGGCCTCGACAAGGGTCTCAAAGCCGCCGCGGATCAGCTCGACCAAGCCGCCGCAGAGCACGACCTGCTCGCCGAACAGATCGGTTTCGCACTCTTCCTTAAACGTCGTCTCAATGATGCCCGAGCGGCCGCCGCCGACCGCCGACGCATAAGACAGCGCAAGGTCATGGGCATTGCCCGACGCGTCCTGGTCGATCGCGATGAGACACGGCACGCCGCCGCCCTTGAGGTATTCGCCGCGCACCGTGTGGCCAGGACCCTTCGGTGCGATCATCAGGACATCGATCGTGTCCTTCGGTTCGATCAGGTTGAAATGGACGTTGAGCCCGTGGGCGAAGGCGATCGCCGCACCGTCGCGGATGTTCGCCGCGATGTGGTCTGAATAGATGTCGGCCTGGAGTTCATCCGGCGCGCACATCATCATCAGGTCGGCCCAGGCGGCGGCTTCTGCGACACTCATCACCTTGAGCCCCTCGCCTTCGGCCTTCTTGGCGGTCGGTGAACCGGGACGCAGCGCGACCGCGATGTCGGTGACGCCGGAATCGCGCAGGTTCAGCGTGTGAGCATGGCCTTGGCTGCCATAGCCGATGATCGCGACCTTCTTCGACTTGATGAGATTGATATCGGCGTCCCGATCGTAATACACGCGCATCGGTGTCCACTCCCCAAGAGATGTTGCTTGTGGCCGTCTTTGCCGGCCGGTTTGATAACAATCGCGCCCGTGTAGCGGACCCGACACGACTTGTCATGTCGACCGTCACGGCACAGATGCCTCGTGTTATCACCTTGTGACAGAACTGACATCAACCCGCTGTAGAGCAGCGATGCTATGTTTGAGACTAGGGGCTCGCCATGAAGACACCGACGCGGATGGCGGAAGCCGTCGATCTGATCCCTGACGGGGCCTCGCTGCTATTCGGCGGCTTCATGGGGGTCGGCAGTCCGCACCGGCTGTTCGCTGCCCTCGCCCAGGCCGGCAAGAAGAATCTGACCATCATCGGCAATGACGGTGCGTTGCCCGACCATGGCGTCGGAAAGCTGATCACTGCGGGTGCTGTGTCCAGGGCGATCGTCAGCCATATCGGGCTGAACCCCGAGCTTCAGCAAAAGATGATCGCAGGCGAGATCGAGGTCGAGCTTGTGCCGCAGGGAACGCTCGCCGAACGCATTCGCGCCGGCGGCTTCGGCCTCGGCGGCGTTCTGACCGCGACGGGCCTGGGCACCCCGGTCGAAGACGGCAAGCAGACGGTCGAGGTCGACGGCAAGACATTCCTGCTCGAAAAGCCGATCCGGGCCGATTTCGCGCTGGTTCATGCGCAATATGCCGATTACGTCGGCAATCTTCAGTATTCGCTGACCGCCCACAACTTCAATCCGGTCATCGCGATGGCGGCCGACTGCGTCATTGTCGAAGCACATGAGATCGTGCCAGTGGGCGTCATTCCACCGGACAATGTGAAAACGCCCGGCATTCTCGTCGACCACATTCTCGAAAGGGCCGCCTGATGGACGCCAAGGAACGCATCGCGCGCCGCGTCGCGCTTGAGGTCAAGCCCAACACGCTGGTCAATCTTGGTATCGGCATGCCAACCATGGTGGCAAATTTCCTGCCCGCCGATGTCCACGTCTTCTTCCAGTCGGAAAACGGCGTCGTCGGGATGGGCGCCCGCCCACCGGAAGGCTTCGAGGACCCGAATCTGACCGATGCCGGCGGCGGTTTCGTCTCAGCCGTGCCAGGCGCCGCCTCGATCGACAGCGCGATGTCGTTCGGTTTGATCCGCGGCGGTCATCTCGACATGACGGTGCTCGGCGGACTTCAGGTCGACGAACAGGGCCGGCTTGCGAACTGGATGGTGCCCGGCAAGATGGTACCGGGGATGGGCGGCGCGATGGACCTCGTTTCGGGCGCCAAGCGGGTCATCGTAGCCATGGCGCACACGGCCAAGGGCAAACCGAAGATCGTGCCGGAATGCACCCTTCCTCTCACCTCACTGCGCCGGGTCAGCCTGGTCGTCACGGAACTCGCTGTCATCGAGCCAACCGACAATGGTCTTGTCCTGCGCGAAAAGGCCGAGGGCGTGACGACTGACGAGATCGTCGCGGCGACGACCGCCAAGCTGATCATCACTGATGATGTCGCGGAAATGACGCTGGCGGCTTGAGCGGCCCTACGGTGAAATGGGGTTCCGCGCGTCCGCCAAGACCTTGCCGCCAAGAGCGACGAAACAGCCGCCAGCGGTCCGTTCGATCCAGTGACGCGCGCGGCGAAACCGCGTCATCACCGGCTCGGACGACATGAACAGGCTGACCAGCGCATACCAAGTAAGCGACAACAAGGTGACGAGCCCTATCATCAGCGCCATTAGCCAAACCGGTGTCTGAGATGTCACGGCAGTCGCGAACACGCTGGCGAACAAGACGATCGCCTTCGGATTGGTCAGCGTGACGAGGAACCCGAACAACAACGCTCGGTTGCGCGAGGGCGCTGCACCTACCTCGACTTCAAAGTCAGCCCGCTTGGTCAGAAGCAGCCTGATCCCAAGATAAACCAGATAGCTACCCCCGAGGACCCTGACCGTCCAAGTCAGCCACTGATATTCGATCAGAAGTGCCGACAGGCCGAGCAGGCTGAGCGTTGCGTAGAGAGAGAGCCCCGTCGACACGCCGACGGTCGTCAGGAAGCCAGAGCGTGCACCGTGTGCCATGGACGCGCGCACCACAGCGACGAAGTCCGGCCCCGGCAGCATCAGCGCCGGAATGAAGACGGCAAAGACCGTAACGAGAACGAGCACATGGTCCATGGGCGCGAGCCTCCTCAGGTTATTGGAGCAGGCGGCAGAGGCCGCTACAAGCCGGTGCTCTGCTCACCGTACGATCGTTAGTCTCTCTGCGGCCCGTGTGATCGCGGTATAGAGCCAGCGCGCGCGGTGTTCGCGGAAGGCAAAGCTTTCGTCGAACAGCACGATGTCGTTCCATTGTGAGCCTTGCGCCTTGTGCACCGTCAGGGCGTAGCCATAGTCGAAATCATCATAGTTGCGGCGCATCTGCCAAGATGCCTGGTCCGGCCCTTCGGCGAGGGCCTGTTTCAGCACCTTGATCTTGGCCGAAGTCCCGTTCGGTCCCTCGTCGTCGGACCTGACGACAAGCGACAGCCCCACCCCCTTGTCGCGGCCGCGATGGGTCACGGTCCACAAGCTGCCGTTCAGCAATCCCTTCTTGGAGTTGTTCCGGAGGCAGACGAGCCGATCGCGCACTTCCGGCAACGGATCGGTGAAGCCGTTTAGTTCTCGCAGGCGGCGATTATAGGCGCGCCGCGTCCGGTTGGTGCCAACAAGCACCTGTTCCGCCGACAGAACCCGCGCCTGATCCACATCACGCTTTGAGATGACATCAGCGAGCCCGTAATCTCCATGGGCGAGGTCTCTGCCCTCGCGCACATCCAATGCCAACTGGATGATCGGGTTGTCGCGTGCCTGGCGGTGCACCTCGGTCAGCAGAATGTCCGGCTCATGATCTGTGAAGAAGCCGCCGCCGGAGACCGGTGGCAACTGCCCTGGATCGCCGAGCACCAGAACCGGCGTGCCGAAGGACAGAAGATCGCGACCAAGCTCTTCATCGACCATCGAGCATTCGTCGATGATCACGAGTTCGGCGTCGGCGACCGAACTTTTGCGATTGATCGAAAAGGTCGGGCTGACCTCGCCTTCCTCGTCTTCGACAGTCTCGCCCTTGGGCCGGTAGATCAGCGTGTGGATCGTGCGGGCGTTCCCCGCCCCCTTGTTGCGCAGAACCTGCGCTGCCTTTCCCGTGAATGCCGCGAACAGGACCTCGCCATCGATCCCCTCGGCGAGATGGCGCGCCAGCGTCGTCTTGCCCGTCCCGGCATAGCCGAACAGCCGAAACACCTGACGGTCGGGACTTTTGAGCCAGTGGGCGACCTCGACCAGCGCCCGGTCCTGTTCGGGAGAGAAGTTCATGGGTTCCGGTTAGAGGATTCATGCGGGAATGCCAATTGCGCTCGGAATGATGACTGCATTGCAGTCTGCTCGTCGGACGGGCAGTTGGATGCTAGACTGCCCCTATGCCGCCGCACCGGAATGCAAGGTGTCAGGCGCGGGCCGAATGGCACCGGGAGACAGGAGAAGTCCGCAGTGTCCAGCAATCACCGATCCGTGGCTTGGATCTCTGCCGCAATCTACATCTTGCTCCTCGTCGGCCCGGCCACCGCACGTGATGATCGACAGACAGGACGACCGGCTTCGATCTCCCTCGTGGCTCCATCACAGCACGCCTCACCACCGAGCTCACCGCAAGTTCCCACCGAACCGGAGGCACCTGCCCCAGGAGCGATGACCGACTTCATCTGGGAACGCTGGAGCGGGCCGGACGTAGCCTGCGATATGGGTCCCTGCACCTGGGATCGCACCTTTGGCGGGCCTTCCGATGACAAGGTGTCGGCTGCGGTCCAGGTCGCCGGTGGCGGGTTCGTTATCGTCGGAAATACGCGACAGAGCCCGACCGGCACCTATGATGCGTGGATCTTGCGGGTGGGTGATGACGGTGCGCTCCTCTGGCGTCAGCTTTATGGCGGCACGGAGACCGACCAGCTTCGCGATGTCGTGGCGATGCCCGATGGCGGGGTGGTCGCAGTTGGGCACACGCGCTCACGCGGCGCGGGCGAGAGCGATGTCTGGCTGTTGCGGTTGTCAGCCGACGGCATACCGCTTTTCGAGCGCGTTCTTGGCGGTGCCGCGAACGACCGGGTCCATGCCGCCGCAGCAACGGACGATGGCGGGCTTGTGCTTGCGGGCTTCACAGCCTCTGAGGGCGCCGGCGAACGCGATCTCTGGGTCATGCGTGTGGCCGAAGATGGAACGGAAGCCTGGAGCCGGACGCTCGGCTCCGCGCACCATGACGAGGGCCTCGATCTTATAGTATTCGAAGATGGCGGCGTGGCCGTGACGGGTCATGTGTGGATGGACGATGAGCGCGGCTACGATGTCGCCGTCGCTCGACTGTCGGCGGATGGCAACATGGTCTGGTGGCGCAGTCTCGACCGCGCGACGTTTGAGGCCGGAACTGCACTTGCCCCGTCCCCCGATGGCGGCGTTCTGGTCGTTGGCACCACGAGCGTGACGGGCCTGCGCGACACCGATCTTTGGGGCATCCGGCTTGACGCGGCCGGGAACACACTCTGGGAGCGCACCTATGGTGGGTCGAGAGCCGAAGAACCTTGGGACGTCACGGCATTGGCGTCGGGCGGGTTCGTCGTCGCCGTCGAGACGTTCTCACAGGGCGCGGGCGGGGGCGATATCTGGCTCCTGCACCTGACACCGGATGGCGATGTCGCCTGGGAGCGGCTCTTCGGCGGCGTGTTGTGGGACCACCCCTCAGCGCTCATCGAAACGGCCGATGGCAGCCTCTTGCTCGGCGGACATACCGCCAGCAAGGGCGCGGGCTTCGAAGATGGCTGGCTGCTCAGGCTGACGGCGGATGGACGGCTGTGATGTCAACCGTGGTTTGAGATCGGCGGCAAGACATCCGCCGTGCGGACCAAGGGACCGACCCACAAATGCGATTGTGCAGCTAAGCTTTTTCCGGCTCCGAAAGTTCACCATGGATGTTGTCCATGATCAGAAATGTGTCGAACTATGTCATAGTTACATCACTGTCATACAAACCCATGATGATACGCGCTTTATATTCATCGCAGTATCATTTTCGCGCAGCATCCCTAAATTTTCAAATACATACACAACAATCCTGCCATTCCTTCTCATCAAAGAAATAGTACTTCTGCACTAAATCAGCATTTTTTAACCATTCTGGCGCAGTTTGACGGTAATTTTCCAAATTTTCATCATGTTAAGTGCCTTTTTTCAAATCGTAGGCCACGATTTCAGTGATCATGTTCTAAGATCTAAGCGTGATAGAAATTCAGCACGACATTCTCTGCCCTGCGATCATCGTCGCCTTTGCAATGTTTTTTGTCGGTTGCGGTTCATACGCAATCCGGGTCAATCAAATAGGTCTGGTCAACCGATAATGACGGCTGCGAGACATGCGGTGCCAATACCGCGTTTGTGAGGCTACGGGCGTCCGCGACAGTGACGATGCACTGATATTGGCACAACTTAAGGTATAACATATCGCTATAGATATGATCGAGGTACGATGCCTTTGGCTATATCACACGCCTTGTAGTCTTTCTTGAAACCGGGAGCCGGAAACGTGCACGCGCTCATCACACAAGACCACATAGATACCTTCCAACGCGACGGGGTGGTCCTGATCAAGGAACTGTTCAAGTCTCACGTGGAGACCCTGCGCGCTGGGATCGACCGCAACATGGCCAGCCCGGGGCCCTATGCTTCCGAGAACACGCGACCTGGGGAAGCTGGGCGTTTTTTCGATGACTACTGTAACTGGACGCGCATCCCCGAATTTGAGGAGGTCGTCCGCACCTCAGCCGCAGCCGAAGTCGCCGCCGACCTGATGAGTTCAGACCGCGTGCAGATGTTTCACGAGCATGTTTTGGTCAAAGAGCCCGGTACGTCCAAGGCAACGCCCTGGCATCAGGATGCGCCGTATTACTTCGTCGACGGTATCCAAAACGTCAGCTTTTGGTCTCCGATGGACCCCGTCAAAGGCAACAGCCTGAGATGTGTGGCGGGAAGCCACCTTTGGGAAAAGCCCGTTCTGCCAACGCGTTGGCTCGCGGAAACGAGCTTCTATGCTGATGATGACAGCTACATGCAGGTCCCTGACCCCGACGAGCAAGGTATGGACATCAAAGAGTGGGACATGGACCCCGGTGATGCTGTCGCGTTCAACTATGCAACCTTGCATGGCGCGCGCGGCAACACGACCAACACCCGTCGCCGCGCATTTTCGTTGCGGCTGATTGGGGATGACGCACGATACGCCGAACGGCCCGGGCCAACGTCACCACCATTTCCCGGGCATGGCATGAGCGCAGGCGAGAACCTACGTGAGGACTGGTTTCCAACCGTTTTCCAGCGCTAACGTGCGGCGAAAAGGTGTTAGGGTTCCAATGCCGCTGCTCTTTCTCCATAACGCCTGCAAGAGAATGGTGGACCCGCACTGGTTGAAAAAGTGGCAGTGGCTTGAACTGCAAGCAGCCGTCTCGGTGCCCCGCCGTTTCGTGCCTCACACAGACGGGCACTGCCGAAGCTCTTTGGCTTGGCGGACGTGCGAGCATCGAGCATCTGTCATTCGACGCGGTAGTGAACGGGTGCGGGCTTTAGATCCGGCCCGTTGATCGCGGTCGCGCCGCTGGCGGGCGGCAAATCCATCGGGCATGCCGACAAGACAACCATCACGTCTGCTTCAGCCAGCAAGACGATGAAGTCTCCTGGCTTGCTGAGGGGAGATGTTATCGTGACGTCGTTGTCGACCACCGGCACATTCATCCACAGGTTCAGCGGATTGGGGACGAGGTGCGGTTCTATGCCAACCTGACGGAGAGCAGATAGGTAGTTGTCATGGCAATTGGCATGGCCGGGGTCACATCCGTAATGCGCATAGAGCCAGCGATCGCAACAGGCGACAATGGTGTCGTGCGTCCCATCGAAGCGCTCCTCCACGATTCGAAGCATCGGGCGTCGCCGGTTGCTGCAGAGAACGTCGCCAGGCTCGGGATGGAGATGCCCGGTCATGCGTCGGGACTGCTCCATCGACATGTATTCTGTCGGATCGGCGGCCATCAGGGCCCAGCTATCCACGACCTGGTTGCCATGGGTGTTCACAAGGCGCAGCCGCTGCCCCCTGTCCAGAGCAACCGCGACCCCGTTTCCTCCTGGCAGTTCGATCATGCTGTTCCCCGCTTCGATCTATTGGGACGTTTGCGTCTGTCTGGAGCAATTCCAGCGAAACTGGGACCCGTTCGGGCAAGCCGAACCGCTTTCGGACTTGTGGCAAAATAAGTGCTTTGAGCGCTTTTGGTCACTCAGATTTCACGAGAAGCGCTCTAACCATCGCAAAGTCCATGAAGGCTCGGCAACACCTGGGTCATCACTGCTGGTCCAGAAATGCGGCCTGGAGCAGAAGCTGCCCCGCGTGCATACCACTGCACTGGTCAAGAAGGGTTCCAAATGGCCATCTCGATGTCGATCCGGCTCTCGCCATAGACAGATGCAGCTATCCGGCCGGCAATGGGTTGTCAGAGACCCAGATATCTTCACCAAACCATCTGCCTGAATTCAGCCAAGGAGTTGGCCGAGGCTGTCACACATACTTTGTGTCTGTGTGCGAGTGACAAGAAAAGTCCACGGTCCAACTGGAGGTTTAAATGCTGAATTTGCGCAAAGGGGTCTTTGGCGCGGCGGTTGCGACAACGCTGTGCTTTTCGCAGGTAGCCTATGCCTGCACGGGGATCATGCTGACCGGCGACGATGGATCGGTCATCCGCGCCCGCACGATGGAATGGGGCGCTTTTGATATTCAGGGTTCGGTCAGTATCGTGCCCCCGGGCTATGAGATGACATCGATCATGCCAGATGGATCCGATGGCGCAAGCTGGACCGTGCAGTATGGGTTTGTCGGCGCAACAGGGCTTGGTCGCCTGCTCAGCACCGACGGTGTGAACGAAGTGGGCCTGTCGAGCGGACTGTTCTACCTCCCCGGATTTGCGGAGTATCCGGAATTCGATCCAGAGTTTGCCGAGCAGTCGTTGGCACCGAGCGATTTCGTGAATTACGTGCTGGCGAACTTTGCCACGGTGGACGAGGTCCGGGCGGCAATGGAAGACATCCGCATTGTCGATGTCGTTGAACCGGCTTTGGGGTTTGCAGCGCCCGTTCATTACTTTGTCGCCGATCCGACAGGTGACCGGGTCGTCATCGAAGTCGTCAACCAGGAAATGCACCTGCACGACGCACCACTTGGCGTGATCACCAATTCGCCAAGCTATGATTGGCACATGACCAATCTGCGCAACTACGTCAATCTTTCCGCGACCGAACTGCCGCAGCGGACTGTTGCAGATACCGATTTCTCGCCTCTCGGTGCTGGCAGCGGCATGATCGGGCTGCCCGGAGACTTCACACCTCCGTCACGCTTTGTGCGCGCCGTCGCCTTTTCGCAGAGCGCGCGCTCAACGGGCGGGGGATATGACACGGTGCGTGAAGCGTTCCGCATCCTCGACAACTTCAATGTGCCGGCTCACGGTGTCACCCACAACGCCGAGGAAGATGGCGGCATCGTCCTGAGCGCAACCCAGTTCACGACCGCCGTGAATATGGCAACGCGGCAATTCTACTATCACACCCAGCACAATCGCCGGGTGCGGATGGTCGATCTCAACGAGATCGACTTCAACGCGCTCAACGGCGAGCCGATGACCCGGCCGATGGACGAGGATCGTTCCGAAGACGTCGAGATGCTGAGCTTCAACTGATAGCGCCAAAACATTGTGCCCGAGGCTCTTAGATTGCCTCGGGCAGAATATATGTGCGTGGCGCCTGGGTCCGCCGTTGCGCGTGATGCATACGCGGTCAGCCCGAGACAATGCCGACCCCGCGCGCGGAGCGCAAAGTGGCGAGGACGCGCACATGCCCGATCGTTTTTCGTTTTTGGAACCGCGGCAAGGCCCCAACTATGACTGGGCCAATGACCATACATTCGTGAAGGTGAGCGCAAGCGACACCGACGGCGCCTATACGCTGATGGAAGACAATCTCAAGGCGACATTTGCCTTGGGGCTGCATCTCCACCGTCACCATGCGGAAACGTTCTACATCCTTGAAGGCAGTGTGGACTTCTTTGTCGACGACACGTGGCTGACAGCCGAACCCGGCGCGACGCTTCACATTCCGCCTGGCGTTCCCCATGCATGCAAAATCACGCCCGGACACCAGGGAGGTCGCATGCTCATGATCTTCCAGCCTGCGGGTTTTGACCTTTATCTCGCTGAGCTTGCCGAGATGACAGAGGCCGACTTTGCCGATGAGGCAAAAGTGTCCGCGCTCAATGATCGGCACGATATCATTCAGCTCGGCCCCATGCCTGAGTAAACACCGGACGTTGGTTGGCCAGCATTCGCGCGCGCAGCCTCAACAGACACCACGATCCAAAGCCACTGTTGCTGCTGCCCGTCACGAACGGCAGCTTGCGCGCCGGGCCGGACCTATTGGTCTGATCGTGCTAGGTAATCCTTGTGCGCGATGGCGAGCTCATCGGCTTTGGCGTCACGTGCCGATACCTCAACGACGGAGAGAGTCTGATGCCCCGCGATACCAAGCTGATCCTTTGCCCGGTCAATCTCCGCCACGCAAAGGTGGAAGACAGCGCCTATGATGAAGCCATCGCGATGTCGAGACGCCGTGGCGCAAAGCTGATTGTGGCGACCGTCGCCCCTGAAATGGAGCGCAACCTGAACATTCGCGACTCGACCAGCTACTGGCACGATCAACTGAGCAAATTCGTGGCTGACCATCCGGCCGAGGGTATCGAACTGGAAACTGTCGTTCGCACGGGTGCCGTGCATCGCCAGATCGTGAAACTGGCTCACGAACGCAATGTCGACGTTATCGTTATGGAGTCAGCCAATCCGAAGGTTCAGGATTACCTCTTGGGAACCACGGCCACCCATGTGGTGACGCATGCGAGTTGCTCTGTTTTCGTGGTTCGCCGGTAGATCAGTACATCTCTTGTCGGAATCGCGCGGCGATTCCGACAAGAGATGTAAAACTGAACGACCTTTGGAATCGATCGGGTCTATCTGATTTCACGCGCTTTCCGGGCGGAAAAATGGACCCACTTTTCCTGAAAGCGCTCTTGCGACCCCGCGCGCTTGGGCTGTGATGCCAAGCGTTCGAAACAACACGCTCAAAAGAAAATCCCCCGCCGAAGCGGGGGATTATTGAGGCCCTGCAGATGTGTCAGAGCTTCTTGTATTCGGACCGAAGGGCCAACCACAGACAGTAGCACATGATCAGCACCACCAGCGTGAACGGGATGCCCATGGACACCGCCGCGCCTTGGAGCGCATTCAGGCCGCCCCCCAAAAGCAAGGCAATAGCCACCAGCCCCTCCAGAGTGCACCACCAAACTCTCTGAATCACGGGCGCGTCGAGCTTGCCACCCGCAGTGATTGTATCGATCACCAGCGACCCGGAATCAGACGACGTGACGAAGAAGATCACGATCAAAGCCAGAGAGATCGGCGCTACGACGGAATAAAGAGGCAGCTCCTTGAGGAAGCCGAACAAGGCGCCTTCCGGTGCGTAGCTGTCGATCACCGTGGCCCTCACGCCTTCCGCCGCACCGGCGTTCAGCATGTCGATGGCCGCGCCGCCGAAGGTCGACATCCAAAGCGCGCACACCGCCGTCGGCGCAATCAGAGCGCAGAGAATGAATTCCCGCACCGTGCGGCCCCGTGAAATCCGCGCAATGAACATGCCGACAAATGGCGACCACGCGATCCACCAAGCCCAGTAGAAGGTTGTCCAGCCGTGGAAGAAACTGGTGTCTTCTCGCCCGAATGGATTGGAGAGCGCAGGCAACAACCTCACGTAATCGACCATGACGTTGGCATATCGCGCTATGGCAGTGCCCACACCAGTCATGATGATGACGAAGATGAAGAGGCCGACAGCCATAATCATGTTGATTTCGGACAGCCGCTTCACGCCTGCGTCCATGCCCAGCAGAACGGAAACAAGTGCGATGAGGGTAATACCGACAATCAGCAGAACTGTTACCGTCGGGGACGGCGCAATGCCGAACACTTCGTTCAGACCCGCTGCAACCTGTTGTGCACCAAGGCCAAGCGACGTTGTCAGGCCGAAGAGTGTGGCGAACACAGCGAGCGTGTCTATGACGTGCCCCCAGAAGCCCCAGACCCGTTCGCCCAGCAGAGGAAAGAATGCCGACCGTAAGGTTAGTGGCAAGTTCAGATTGTAAGCGAATATCGCAAGTGAAAGTCCCACCGCTGCATAGACCGCCCAGCCCGACAGACCCCAGTGGTGTATCGTGCCCACGATGCCGATGTATTCGTTGCCAGGCTGAGAGATGTCGATATTCAGGGGCCGCGCATTCCCGCCTTCGGCGAAGTTGTAGTAGACGGGCTCCAACACGCCGAAAAACAGCAGACCAATGCCGATGCCTGCTGCAAACATCATCGCGATCCACCCGGCGTAGGAATAGTCAGGTTTCGCGTCCTTGCCGCCAATCCGGACCTTTCCGACCGGCAAGACAATCAAAGCCAGGCAGAACAGGGTGATCGCATCGACCGATAGAACGAGATACCAGTCAAAGGTGCTCGTCAGCCATGGTCGAAGCCAACCGAAGAAGGCGGCCGCGGCTTCCTGATTGGCCAGGGCAAGAATCACAAAGCCGAGGATCAGAATGCCCGAGACGATGAAAACCGGATTGTGGATATCCAATCCAAGTGGCCGGACGTTATCCTGTCCAAGCTCATATTTGGTCGTGAAGTCCCAGACCCGTGGGTCCGGATCGAGCATCTTCTTTGTCGGGCTATCAGACATGGTCCCTCCCACTACGCTCTTTTTTTGTAATTTAAGCTTTGCACAACCTCTAGCGCCGTGTCCAATTCGGTTGCCGATCGATTTGAGAATTACACAACTTGCTTAGGTGATTGCGCCGCTCTTACCGACGAGTCTTCTTCGAGCGTGTGCTGAATTCAAACACCACTTTCCCCACAGCCGACTTTGACCGACAGCGTGGCGATGATCCGCTTCCTGACCTTGGCGCCGGATGCCATAGGTTTTGCCGAGGGTAAGGATGGGCGCTTTTCTTTCCCGCTCAGGCCCTGAGTACCGGCATCAGACCCGAAATGTACAATGACGATCCAGTCACGGTCATCATCATGGGTTGTTGCGGCGCACAGGCTGTGCTGGGCGGGACAGTCATGCTTCTATCGCGCTTCACGCCGCAAACATTTCTTGTCCTTGGCATCCTTGGATCAGTGCCATTCTTTGTGTTCAACTACTATTTTGTCTTCGTGGTAGAGATCTTCACCCGTTGGATGCTGATTGATTTTGCTGAGAATATAGCAATTTTTTTGCTCTGCATGACGGGGTATTTCAAGATGACGAGGCGTGGGCAGGAGACGACCTAGGGCACCAGCTATACAGGCTGCAATCGGTCGCTACGCCCCTGGCGCCAAGGAGCAGCGCGGGCATTTGCGATCGAGCTACAAATAGTTCGCGATTGTCCGCAACGACGCCATCCGTCAGGAGACGTAGCTCTCAGCGCCCGCCTGACACGTCCAGCAGGGCACCGGTGACATAGGATGATTGTTCCGAGGCAAGCCAGAGGATCGCCTCGGCGACCTCATCCGCCGTTCCGCCGCGGCCGATCGGAACATTGTCCTGAAGCTTGGCAACACGATCTGGCATGCCACCGGATGCATGCATCTCGGTCTCGATCAGGCCGGGGCGCACCGCATTGACCCTGATCCCATCGCGCGCAGTCTCCTTGGCAAGGCCAACCGTCATCGTATCCATCGCGCCCTTGGAGGCAGCATAGTCGATGAACTCGTTGGGCGAGCCCAAACCCGAGGCTCGCGACGAGAGATTGATGATCACGCCACCGTCTCCACCATGGCGCGTCGACATGTGACGGACAGCGGCCTTGGCGCATAGAAACGTGCCGATGACATTGGTCCGTAGCACCCGGTCCCAGCGCTCTACCGACATGTCCTCGAGCCGCGCCTGGGCTTCGAGAATGCCCGCATTGTTGACGAGAACGTCGATCCGGACAAAGGCTGCGATTGCGTCACCGAACAACCGGGCGACATCCGCTTCAACACCCACATCTGCCTGAATGGCAAGCGCCTTGCGGCCTTGTGCTGCGATGTCGGCAACCACCTGATCGGCAGCGGCCTTGTTGCCGCGATAGCTTAGAGCAATATCAAACCCGCGCGCTGCGGCAAGCCGTGCCACGGCGGCGCCGATGCCGCGCGAGCCACCGGTCACGAGCAGAGTTCCCATCATCACTCAGCTGCCGTTGCGCGCGCGCATGCCCTCGGCACCACGGCCAACTGCAGCAACACCTGTTCGGGCGACCTCGACGAGACCAACCGAGCGCATCAGATCAATGAAGCGGTCGATCTCACGGGTCCGGCCCGTTAGCTCAAAAACGAAGCTTTCGAGCGTGGCATCGACGGTATGGGCATCAAAGGCCTGGGCCAGCCTGAGCGCCTCGACACGCATCTCGCCGGTGCCTTGCACCTTGATCAGCGCCAGCTCACGCTCGATCTTGCCGAGTTCGCCGAACTCGGCGGTGAGATCGGTCACCCTGTGCACCGGAACCAGGCGTTCGAGCTGGCTCTTGATTTGCTCGATGATCGCCGGCGTGCCGGACGTCACGATGGTGATGCGCGACACGTGGCGCTCATGGCTAACTTCGGAGACGGTCAGGGAATCGATGTTGAAACCACGCGCGGAGAACAGGCCGATGACACGAGCAAGCACGCCCGGCTCATTGTCGACCAGTATCGACAGCGTATGCTGTTCGGAGATGTCGCTTTGCGGAGCAAGAAAGTAAGCGGATTTTGGTTGGTCGTTCATGGGATCAGCTTTTCCAAGAGATGAGTGTGTATCGTGTGGGCAGGCACCTTCGTCAATCAACCTCTTCACGGTCGATGACCCAAGGTTCGTCTTGTGCGGCAGCCTTCCAATCCTGATAGGCCGGCAGCGCCTGAACGGCCTCCATGTAAGCTTCGCTGATGGGGTCCGTGGCGATCGCATAGGTCACGAACCGGCTGACGACGGGCGCAAACATCGCATCCGCTACCGTGAAGTGTCCAAACAGGAAAGCACCGCCCGCGCCATGGGTTTCGCGACAGTCGCACCATAGCTCGGTAATGCGCCGCACATCCTCGGCCACGTCTACACCCCGGTCGCGGGATGGGTTCACACGGCGCATGTTCATCGGGCATGCCTTGCGGAGTGCTGAAAAGCCCGCATGCATTTCGGCCGCGACCGAGCGGCACACCGAGCGCGCATCCTTGTCTGCCGGCAAAAGCCGCGCGTCGGGCCAGCGCTCGGTGATGTGCGCCAGGATCGCAATCGACTCCCAGACGACAAGGCCATTGTCGATCAGGACCGGCACCTTGCCGGCCGGCGAGTGTTTCAGGATCGACGGGCGTGTCTCCGGCAGATCGAGCGGGATGACGATCTCGTCGAAATCGACGCCAGCATGACGCAACGCGATCCAGGGCCTGAACGACCAGGACGAATAGGCCTTGTTGCCAATGACAAGGGTGGGTTTTGCATCAGTCATGGACACTCCGGTTCAACTGGCGCTCTGGCCCGTGCCGGCCAGAAGCGTGTAATCGCGATGCCAGTCAGGATCAGGGCCAGCGCCACGAAGGCATCAGGTCCCGGCCGCTCGCTCAAGACCGTGATCCCCCAAATGACGCCGGCGATCGGCACCAGAAAGTTGATCTGGGCGAAGAACGAGGCCCCCTGCCGGCGCAGCAGCATTAGCATCAAAACATTGGCAAGCGCTGTCGGCAGAAGGCCAAGGCCGACGACGGCGATCAGCGCCACGGCAGATGGTGCAAGCGTCCATGGTGCCTCGATGACAAGGCTGAGAGGAACGAGCGCACTCGCCCCGACCAACATCATGACGGCCGACACCGCATAGGGATCCTCGCCAGACAGATGCTTCA